>NZ_JBLYIG010000726.1:0-2124 GCF_049222245.1 Nitrospira sp. BLG_2
CTGGCGCTCATGGGTGCGTTTTTTGACGTTTCAGAGCGATTACAGGCTTATTTTCCGTTCGCTTTTCAAACCGCTTCTGGTGAGATTTCGCGGCGCGAACTCAGCGCCTCCCTCGCCTGTTCAACCCGCGGAGCGGGACAATACCAATCCTTATTTTGCGCCTGCGTTTTTCAACATGGTTTCAACCTCGCGGTATGTTTACCTTATTTTTGCGGGAAGCGACCGGCTGTTGTGGGAGTACGAAACAAAATTTGTGGCACGCAATCGTACCCGATTGGAGTCATGCAAGTCCTGGTATGAAATCCACGTGACGAAGGATGCCAACCATATCTTCTCATTTCGGGAGTGGGAGGAGGATATGTTAGCGCAATGTTGTAAGTGGCTGCTTTCCCTCAAACAAAATAGGGCTGGAATGGCTGTTGATAATCGTCTTGTGAACATTCGATGAGAGCAGTTGGTCGTCAGTTGAAGAGAGGCTTGATCGATTTGTATTGGACCGTTCGGGGCCCGCGGATCCGTGTTCCTGCTGTTCCTGCCAACCCTCGGTCAGTGCTGTTTGTCTGTAAGGGAAATATCTGTCGAAGTCCTTTTGCCGAACACCTGGCCTCTAAATTGGGGAGGGAAGGCATAATATCTGGAATCAAGTTCGGTTCTGCGGGGTTGCATGTTCCCAAACCAACCCCTTCGCCGGAAGCGGCAATCCAGGTTGCGAGGCATTTCGGAGTTGATCTCGAGAACCATCGCTCTTTAGCGATTTCACAGGATCTTGTGGAGTCATACGATATGATCATCGCGATGGAGGTTTGGCAATACACAGTGCTGCAATCATCGTTCGAACGCCATCACGCGAAGTTGTTTCTTCTGCCGCTGCTTGACCCCGATAGGAAAGGTCAGGAGCAGGGGTATGCCGCATTCAATATACAGGATCCGTATGGCGGGACAGCAGGCGCATTTGAAAAGTGTTTCGAGCGCATCAGCCAATGTATTGAGAGGACGTTTAAACTGAATGGACGGTAGCCCCGTATCCGGTGGCGATACCTGGGTCTTTTGCTGTACGTGCTTTGCCCAAGCATGACCCGTCCGAAACAATCTGTGTTTAAAACCCATCGCACCATCTGCGTCCAGAGCTGCAGGCCCGTAGGATTGGCTGGGAACTAGCGCTAGACGGAAAATCGCACATATAACCTCTGCAACTACGGTAATCTGTAATCGTGATGGTGCTGAAAAGAATAGGCCGATTTCTTGGCCGATCTGATGGTACCCTCCAGCACAAGGCCATTCGTTCAGGCGTATGGGTCGGCCTTTCAAGTGCCGGGGTAGCGGTACTCTCCTTTGCTCGGTCGATCATTCTCGCAAGACTACTGACGCCGGAGATTTTCGGATTAATGGCCGTTTGTTCAATGGCCGTCCGTATGATCGAGATTTTCACCGAAACCGGATTCGGATCGGCATTAATTCATCGGCAGCAGCGTTTTGAGGAGGCGCGCGACACGGCCTTCACTCTTATGGTGTTGCGCGGGGGAGGGCTCGCGCTGCTTGCATGCGTCATTGCGCCGTGGGCGGCCGCGTTCTACGACCAACCGGTCCTGGATTCGATTGTTGCTGTCGTCGGGATCAGCTTCATCTTCACGGGCTGCCAAAATGTGAATGCGATCGCGCTGCAGAAGGAATTGGATTTCAAGCGGTTGACCTATCTGGAGCAAGCCGGAACGGCGTTGAATTTCCTCGTGTCGGTGGTGTTGGCGTATGTGCTTCGGAGCGTGTGGGCGCTAGTGTATGCGCAGGTGTTGTCCGCGGCCATAAACAGCGCGTTATCGTTCATGATCGTGCCTGGACGCGTGCGGTTCCGCCTGGATTTCGCTGTCGCGAAAGAGCTGTTTCATTACGGGAAGTTTATCACCGGACTGGTCATTGTGGTCTTCCTGACTCGCGAACTGGACAACGCAGTGATCGGCAAGCTTTTAGGGATGGATGCCCTGGGTTACTACGTGATCGCCTATACCCTTGCAAACATTCCGTCGACGTACATTTCGAAACTGCTGGCGAAAGTGCTCTTCCCTATGTTTAGTAAGCTTCAGGCTGATAAGGGTGCGCTTGGAGTGGAATATGGACGAGGAATCCGCC
>NZ_JBLYIG010000727.1:0-1798 GCF_049222245.1 Nitrospira sp. BLG_2
GGTGCAGTCTGCGACCGCCGACGGCACGGCGACGGCGGCGCCGGTCGGGAGCAACCCGGCCGACTACACGGCCGCGTCGAGCAGCCTCGTCATCCCCGCGGGGGCGACGAGCAAGGCGATCACCGTGATGCTCAAGACCGACACCCTGGTCGAAGGACCGGAGAGCTTCACCGTCACCCTGGGGACGGTGACGGGGGGCATCCTGGGCACCAACACCACCGTGACCGTCAACATCACGGACAACGATTTCGGGGGCGCCCTCGCCTTCTCCGCGGCCACTTTCAGCGGGACGGAGCCGCTCACCGGCGTGCTGCCCGCCAAGGCCACGGTCACCGTGAAGCGCACGGGCGGCCTGGCCAGCGGGGTGACCGTGCACTGGTCCACCGCCGACGACACCGCGCTCTCGCCCGGCGACTACACCGGGGCCTCGGGCTCCCTCACCTTCGACGCCGGGATCGCCTCCAAGACCTTCACGGTCGACGTGCTTCCTGATGCGGAGGTGGAGGGGTACGAGAGCGTGAACCTCGTCCTGGACACGCCCACCGGCGGGGCCAGCCTGGGCGCACCCGCCAACGCGTCCCTCAACATCATCGACAAGGAGCCGGTGGTCCAGTTCACCCCCACCGCGATCACCGCGAGCGAAGGGGGCCTGAAGGCCACCTTCACGGTCAAGCGCACGGGAAACCTGGCGGCCGCCCTCACCGTCGGCATCGCCGACCTCGGCGGCACCGCCACCGCGGGCGTCGGAGGCGACTACAACAACGTCCCCGTGAGCGTCGCCCTCCCGGCGAAGGCGGCCTCCAAGACCTTCACCGTGGACATCCTCCAGGACGCGGCCCTCGAGTCCACGGAGACCGTCAACCTGGGCCTCACCTCGTGCTCACCCGGCTGCACCGTGGGCCCGCTCGCGAACGCCACCCTCTCCATCACGGATGACGAGCCGCTCGTGAGCTTCAGCCTGGCCAGCTACGCGGTCACCGAGGGCACGGCCAAGGTGACCTTGACCCTGAAGCGCACGGGTTCGACCGCGGCCGCCCTCACCGTGGGCATCGGGGTCACGGGAGGCACGGCCACCGGCGGGGGCGTCGACTACAACAACGTGCCCGCCACCGTCCTCATCCCCGCGAAGGCGGCCACCAAGACCTTCACCATCGACATCGTGAACGATCTCCTGGGCGAGACCGCGGAGACCATCGGCCTCGAGATCAACTCCGTGACGGGGGGCGGGTTCATCGGCCCCCTTCCGACCACGGTGGTCAACCTGGCCGACAACGAGCCCGCCATCGCCTTCAGCCTGGCGACTTACTCGATCTCCGAGCCGCCCAACACCGGCACCGCTCCCGGCAAGCTCACCGTGGCCGTGAAGCGGACGGGCACCCTCACCCAGATCTCGACGGTCGCGTATCAGATCACGGAGGTGTCGGCCACCGCGGGATCGGACTACAGCCCGTTCCCCCCCGCGGCGCTTTCCGGCACCCTGACCTTCGCCGCAGGAGTGGCGTCCATCAACCTCGTGATCGACATCGTGGCCGACCTGGTCGACGAGCCGAACGAGACGTTCCAGCTCTCGCTCTCCAGCCCGACCGCGGCCAAGCTGGGCCCGAACGCGACCGCCACCGTGACCATCGTCGACAACGATCTCTAGTCCCGAGGTGGAAGCCCCTGTCCGGGTGAAGGGGCTTCCACCGAGATCTGGACCGGTCGAGCCCGTCTCCTCTCTTCTGGCCCCGCCGTTCGGGCAGGTTCCCCCCCGAAACCCGCGAGGAGCAGATCTCCGTTCCAGGCCGGCTTCGAGCTA
>NZ_JBLYIG010000728.1:0-2202 GCF_049222245.1 Nitrospira sp. BLG_2
CGACCAGCGCGACTTCTCGCGCGAGATCTTGCAAGGTGACGGAGTCGCGCTACGCGTCCTGTGCGTCCCCCCTTGCGGTTGGACGGACCTCGGCACGCCTCGTCGTGTCATCGAGTGCCTCGAAAGGATCGGCCAGCCGGAGATTGCACAACGAATGCCGTCGACTAGGCCGGAGCGCTGGGCGGACTCGGTGCTCGATCTGCGCGCCGCGGTGCTGCGTACACGCTCGGCCGCGGGCTCCGTCGCCGTTTGAAACGCCGGCGAGCGAGAGCCGCTCGCATGGCCCGCGAGAGTTCGTGTTCGGCGCGGCTCAACCGCGCAGCGGCAGCGGTTCCGAAATCTGAGGGCGACCTGGGATGGTTCGATCTGACTGGCCCAATGAGCGGTACGAAAAACTGGAGGGGCATTCGGATCTTCACCGTCGGCCATTCGACGCGCACGCTCGATGAGTTGGTGACGCTACTTCGCGCGTTCGACGTCTCCGTGCTGGCGGACATCCGGACCATCCCCCGATCGCGGCACAACCCTCAGTTCAACGGCGACGCGCTACGACGGGCTCTTCGCTCGCGGCGGCTTCGCTACGTACACCTTTCCGAGCTCGGGGGCCTGCGCCGGCCCCGCAAGGACTCGACCAACGTGGGGTGGCGCAACGCAAGCTTCCGAGGGTTCGCCGACTACATGCTGACGGAGGGCTTCGAGGTGGGGCTCGCAAGGCTCCGCGCGTTGACAGCCGAGGGCCGAGCCGCCCTCATGTGCGCGGAGGCGGTTCCATGGCGCTGTCATCGCTCTCTCATTGCGGACGCGCTGACGGCTCGCGGAGCCCACGTGGAGCACATCACCAGCGCCAAGCGATCGATTCCGCACCAGGTGACGGCGTTCGCCGAGGTCAAGCGGGCGCGCGTCACGTATCCAGGTGAGGATTCCGCTGGCGAGCGGCTGGCCACTCGAGCGCCGTTCCATCTTGAGGCGACCGTGCGCGTCCTGCAGCGTCGTCCGACGAACCTGGTCGACGTTTGGGAGAACGAGAGGTACCTGCGGGTGCTCGCGACGAAGGCCGGTCTCGCGTTGGTCGAGGTAGCGAATCACGGAACGATCGACGATCCCGACGTTCGGTTCACCGTCATACGCGGCAACCCTTCCACTTCCGCGCGCGCCGCGCTCGGGCAGACCGTGCGACGAATCCTCGGCTTGGATGTGGACCCGGAGCCCCTACAGCGGTTGGCAGAGGCCGAGCGCAGGCTTGGTTCTACTGCGTTCGCGCTGCGCGGCATGCGGCCGCCACGGTTCGCCGGGCTCTTCGAGGCGTTCGCGAACGTGGTGCCCTTCCAGCAGGTGAGCCTGGACGCCGGTGTGGCCATCGTGGGTCGGTTGGTCGAGCGCTTCGGCAAGGCCCTCGAACATGACGGGCGCCGCTTCCACGCGTTCCCCACGGCCGAGGTCGTGGCGGCGGCTCGGCTCGACGCGCTCAGGGCGTGTGGCCTGAGCCGCCGGAAGGCCGAGACTCTCCGCCAGGTCGCCAACGCCATTGAGTCGGGCGAGATAACCGAGCAGCAGCTCGTGCGCATGAGCAGCAGCGAAGCGGTCCTGGTTCTGTCCGAGCTGCAGGGCATTGGCCCCTGGAGCGCCAGTCTGGTCCTACTTCGTGGTCTGGGTCGCCTCGACGTGTTCCCCCCAGGCGACGTCGGCGTCACCCGCGGGCTCGGCAAGTTGATGCGCCTTCCACCGGGACCGTCGCTCGCTCGCGTCGTGCAGCGCTTCGGCGACCATAGGGGCTACCTGTACTTCAGTTCCCTGGGCGGTGCCCTGTTGGCCAGGGGCCTCATTCACGCCGCTCCTCCGAGGACCGCGAATTGCGTGCCTCTCCGCTCGTCGTGCAAGAGCGAATCGTGCCATGTCGCACGGTGACGACGTGACGGTTGCATCACCAGAGGTCGTCGCCGGCGCCAAGGACCGGCCGATGTGGTCGACGGTCGACGCGGGCGCGGCGACCCGCTCGCTGGGCAGCGATGCCGAGGTGGGCCTCACCTCCGCGGAGGCTGCCCTACGCCTGGCGCGAGTGGGCCTCAATCGTCTCGACGTCGCAACGGCGCTGCCCGCGTGGCGCAAGTTCCTCGGCCAGTTCGCGGATCCCCTGATCTACCTCCTGGTCGGTGCAGTGGCTGTCTCGCTGGTCGCGTGGATCGCGGAAGGGCCAGACGATGC
>NZ_JBLYIG010000729.1:0-11479 GCF_049222245.1 Nitrospira sp. BLG_2
AAGCAATCCGTCGGTTGCAGCAAGCCACCGATGCGGAAATGGTGTTCTATATTTATGTGACGGACAAGGATGATCGTCTGGTCGGGGTCCTTTCGCTCCGACAACTGATCACAGTCCCTCCGACCACTCCACTGAAAAATATCATGACCCGAGAGGTCATGAGTGTGGCGATCGACATGGACCAAGAAGAAGTCGCGCGCCAGGTAGCCAGCTATAACTTGCTGGCTATTCCGGTTGTAGAACGGGACGGCAAACTTGTAGGCATCATCACGGTTGATGATGTAGTCGATGTGATCCGAGAAGAAGCGACGGAAGACATGTTGAAAATGGCGGGGGCGATTGAAGAAGAAACGGGTTCGAAGTCTTCGAGCTTCGGCTCGGCGAAACTGCGATTGCCATGGCTCTTTACCAATTTGGTCGGCAGTCTCTTATCCGGTGCAATCCTTTGGTATTTTCGTTATACGATCCAGGAAGTTGTAGCGATCGTGAGTTTTATCCCCGTGATTGCAGCGATGGGCGGTAATGTGGGATTGCAGTCCTCGACACTGATTATTCGAGGATTGGCCACCGGCTCCGTGGAACTCACCCATGTATGGCCCGTCTTCTTTCGTGAAGCGAAGATCGGCCTGGTCATGGGATTGGCTTGTGGGGTGACGTTGACGCTGGTCGCCTGGGTTTTGCATCAAGGATTTTTGGGTATGGTCGTCGGAGCTTCGCTGATTATCGCGTTTTTGGTGTCGACCAGCATGGCGACGATTATGCCGATTCTCCTCAAGCGCGTGGGAGTCGATCCGGCCGTTGCGGCCGGTCCTTTTGTCACGACCGCTAATGACATCAACGGTATTACAATTTCCCTGACTTTAGCCACTATTTTCTTAGAGTATCTCCGATGACACGGATTAGCGGGTCCTCACGTTTCTGTCGCGGTAACGGGTGGAGAACGCCGTGCCTCTGGTAAAGACGACGGCGATCATCTTGCGGAGTCGTAAATGGGGCGAAGCTGATCGAATCATCACCTTCTATTCAAAAAGTCTGGGTAAAATCCGAGGCATAGCTCGCGGTGCCCGTCGTCAGAAAAGCCGTTTCGGGGGAGCGATTGAACCATTCAGTGTATGTCGCCTGAATCTATTCGAAAAAGCGGGGGACTCCCTGTTTCGGATTTCGCATGTCGATCTCGTACGGTCTTCTCAAGTGCTGCGGGAAGATCTTCGCTTGATGGCCTCGGCGGCACGGATGGTCAATGTCGTAGCAGCGATCACTCCGGATGGAGACCCAGACCCGCTCTTATTTGATACTCTGGAGCAAGGCCTTGCCGCGCTCCCCGAAAGTGAAGACTCGACCTTTACAGCGCTCCTTTTTCAGATCAGACTGCTGGGATTGACGGGGTTTCGTCCTCAGACCGATCAGTGCGCTGCCTGTGGAAAGACGAAGTTCGTCGGGGCACCTCATTTTTCTCCGATGGCCGGAGGTCTTGTATGCCTGACCTGTACCGCACATCAACGAATTCAATGTGTCGCATTCTCACGAGGCAGTCTTTTGTTTCTCCAGCAAGCCATTCGACTGGCTCCCACGCTACTCCCGCGGTTGCGAGCTACGGGGCAAGTGCGGAATGAGGTGGAGGAAGCGATCGAAGGGTACGTCACTGTTGTTGCCGGGAAACGGCTACCACCGGTTGACTTCCTATCGCTGGCATTGCCAGGATGAGCTAGGCACAATGAGAGGTGAAAACATGGCAGCCGCTGCTCTGGAGCCTCGAGATATGGAGTGGCTCGACAAGGGGGTGCTGGGAATCAAGTGGAGCGATAGCCACAAGAGCACCTATTCGGTTCGTTATCTGCGACAGCATTGTCCCTGCGCGGCCTGTGTTGATGAGTGGACAGGTGAGCGGCGTCTTAAGTCAGAAGATGTACCGATTTTGATTATGCTCCAGGATATCGAGCCGGTGGGACGTTACGCGTTTCAATTCAAATGGAGCGACGGTCACGATACCGGTATCTATTCTTATTCATTGCTAAGAAAATTGTGTCAGTGCGATATCTGTCAGCCGGTGAAACCGGTTGAGGCAAAGTCCAGACGGCTCATGTGAGGCAAGAACACAAGTGACCAATATTTTCCTTACCCCCATAAAGGCGATACGGTGTCTCAGTGGAGTTTTGATACTCGTATCGAGCATAGGTTGCAAGAGCATGCCAACCTTAGAGCAGCAAGAACTGTTGGTACAAGCCAATAATCTTGTACTGGATCAAATCACCCCCAGAGCCGTCGTCAACGCCTGGGGAAAACCGCCGCTGTATCATAGTGAGTTCAGCTATTTTTTTGTGATGCCGGACTTCAGTGTTATTCCTCGATCGCGGGTGGCGACAGGGGAGGCTCCTAGGGGGTGGAAGGCTGGTGTGCATGCGGGCGAAGGAGTATATTTCGCATACCCCGATCGTGGTTGGCTCCTCGTATTTCTCGATGATCGTCTTGTTTACAAGGAAGAGCTCAAAGCTGAGGATTTGCATGCCCTTGCAAAATCGTGGGCCTATCAGGATCGATTTAAAACCCGGCTTGACGAAGTTTACACACCCTAGTCCTAGGCATAATACCTCGCATGCCAGTATCCGGAGATGGATTGCACATTGTGATGGCCGCTTCCGAGGCCGTTCCGTATGCTAAAACCGGTGGATTGGCCGACGTGGTCGGCGCATTGGCGATTGAGCTGACCAAGTCGGGAAATCATGTGACATTGCTAATGCCGGATTACCGAGGTCAAGCAACCGTTGAGTCTCGCCAACTGGTCATGAGACTTTCTATTCCAGTGGATGGGAAGCTGGCAGCCGTAACGGTGGAAGAAGACAACGTACCAGTGACAGGTGCATTGCATCGGTTGAGGGTATTGTTTGTGCGGTACGATCCTTATTTTGATCGCCCGGGTCTCTACCAGCACGATCATCACGATTACCCGGACAATCTAGAGCGGTTTATCCTATTTTGTCGTGCGGTCCTCGAAATAGTGCGTGATTTGATCGAGACTAGAGAAGAGAAGGTTGATATCTTGCACTTGCACGATTGGCAGACAGCCTTGTGCGCAGTATATCTGAAAACTCTTCCTCATGAGTATAAGGTGCTTGAGCGGACGACAGTGCTCTTGACCCTGCACAACATGGGATATCAAGGAATCTTCCCTGGCCGACAGTTTATGAGGATGGGACTTCCCCCATCACTCTTTTCTCCGAGCGGGATCGAGTTCTATGGGTCGATTAATTGTCTGAAGGGAGGCATCATCTTTTCGGATGCTGTTTCGACGGTAAGTCCTACTTATGCGAAGGAGATCATGACCGCAGAACACGGGTGTGGTCTTGAAGGTGTATTGGCAAGCCGTACGGATGGCATCAAAGGGATTACAAATGGCATTGATATCGCTGCCTGGAATCCCGAGAGCGACCCCTACTTATCGGCACACTATACGGCCGCGGATTTGTCGGGAAAAGGAGCATGCAAGCGAGCGCTACAACGCGAGTTTGGACTGCCCAATCATTCCGTTCCCTTGTTAGCAGTGATTGGTCGGCTGACCTTCCAGAAGGGCTTTGATCTCCTGATAGAAGTGATTCCTGAGCTCATGTCCTTAGACACACAAATCGTCGTGCTCGGTACGGGAGATCACCATTTGGAACAACAATTCATTGCGATTAAAGCCAAATATCCGAATCGCATTGGTTTATGCCTAGGCTTCGACGAAGGAATGGCGCATCGCATTGAAGCTGGATCGGACATGTTAATTATGCCTTCTCGCTATGAGCCATGTGGGCTAAGTCAGCTGTATAGCCTTCGGTATGGGACGGTACCCATTGTGCGCCGTACAGGGGGATTGGCAGATACCATTGTTCCCTTTCGGCCGTCAACAGTCAAATCTAGGTCTGCAACTGGCTTCCATTTCATTGATACTTCGACTGATTCTCTGCTCTCGGTGCTCTTGCTCTCGCTTCATGTGTACAAAGATCGGCAGACATGGCAATCCTTGATCTATACGGGAATGAAGACCGATTTGTCTTGGGATCGATCGGCAAAACTTTATGTGGAATTTTATCGAGAATTGGGGAGAGGAGGAAGAGAGAGCTAGCGAACGTTGAACGAAACGTTGACCCCTGGCTCGAGCTTTGCCAGCAATGTCTTTGCCTTTAGAACGTAGTAAGAGCGTTCTTCCTTATGAAGCTTGATGACCGAAACTAGGAGATCACGGGCAATATCAGTCTGCCCTTGACTCAAGGCTAATTCTCCGGTGTGTAGCGCGCATGCAGCTGTCATCGCTTCCACATCGACCGCCGCTCGACTCGTGGGATTAGTCACTAGACGCTCAAGATGAGTTGGTAGCGGCAGGATAAACCCTTCGCTCATTTCTTGGTTTGCTGAACGCAGTTGGGTCAGATCTGAAGTTGCTTGGGCTAAGTCAGATGTAGATTTACAATCCGCATAGGTACTCCACAGTGACATGAAGCCGCTATTTTTTAGTTCTGTCAACTGGGATGAAGGACCGGTTGTGCACCCTGACGTAAGCAAGACTGCCCCCAATAACCCTACGGCCAGCCTTTCTCTGAATATGCCACAGTTCATAAGTCTATACCTCCCTCGGACCTTTAGGTCACTGCAAGTGATAGACCCAAGAAATATAGTCTCAACAACAAGAAAACTAAGAGAGTTTTAGGGGCTCACCGAGTAGTAATGTGTCAAACGCGATCCACTGTTGCGCTATTGACACAGTGAGAGGATATCGGAAGGCATTGGGGAAAATTTCAGGAATTGAAGATTTGGACGAGAATTCCAGTACGAGTGGTAGCGTTAGTCTTTCGCATAATGTGCTTAATATGTTCTTTTACAGTTTGTTCAGTAATCTGGAGAGCATTGGCGATTTCTTTATTGGTCCACCCTTTTGCGAGATGCTCAACGACTGATTGCTCGCGGTTAGTCAGCTGAAAACGTTCTCGAGCATGTTCTGTATTGAGGTTCTGTTTCCGCCCCAATTCTTCCATGGTAACCACAAGCCTGGCGTTTTGGATGCCTCCTCGATCCGGTAATCCAAAACCTCTAAGAAGGATGGGTTGATTAGGGTCGCCTGTTACACGTTTAAGTTCAAATTGTTCCCAATCCTTGGCTTCCGTGCGTATGTGAAGGGCTTTAATGATTTCCGCACAAAGCTCAGTCAGAGCGGTCGGGAGAACTCCATGCGCTGAAATTGTAGTAGTCCTCCCATGCTCGACGGCATTGATTTTTTTGGCAAGCTCTGTAGCTTGCCGATTCATATGTAAAAGTTGCATGGATGCCGACAGCACTACTATCCCAGATCCCGCCCTCTGATCAGCAAGGGCATCTGTTTGGTCAATACCTTTAACTGCTTCTGTCATAATACGTTAAGACATCACAATATTATTGGAACTAGTAGTATCGAGTCTCGCTTAGACACTGGAGCAGGGCATTAGATAATGTGGGAATAGTACCTAACCCTTTCGAGGGAGTCAACATATACCTTTGAGAATGCAGCCTACGTCATCGGTATTGTCAGTTCAGAAAGCGATAAATATATTCCCCATAGGCTTGAATTAGGGTGAGTGGCTAGTTTGAGCACAACCTACCGATATCTGAATGCCTATTTGCGGATAAAGACACTATTTGAACGGGAAATTGGGAGCGATTTCTTTTAGTGAGGGGAGGAATGGACGTGATGCCAATGGAATGGGACTGGCCGATAAGAGATAGCTATGAAAACCATAGTGAGCGGGTAGCACTGCTGAGACCAATCCTTTATGAGATGACAGCGCTAGAGACGGGGAATGGTAGTCTCGCTAAAGGAGGGAAAGCGCTATCGCTGAATATTAGTAGTGGAGGCATGTTAGTGCTTATGGACCAAGCTCCGAATATTGAACAGGTATTGAAAGTCTATGTCCCGACACCTATAACGATTGCTGAAACGCCAACGCTTGCTGAAGTGCGCTGGACAAGAAAGCTTCCGATTGGGGATTCGATCAGCCACGTCACGTATTTCGTAGGGCTTAAGTTCATGTTCTAGAATCTATCGCAAACTTACAATGTCCACGTGATCAGGCGTCAGTAGTGTGTGGGGATCGCAGCCCTGATCCTCAATATTTCCCGTGATCTGCCTTTACTCATGGCGACAGTTAAATCAGCGACGTTGGCTCGGGCTCCTCAATTCAGCTTTGAGATAGGTTGCAGCCCTGTACACAACGACTGAATCCATAAGGAGAGGATATCGAGAAAGATGATCGATTGTCATGGTGAATCTCTACTCAAAATTCGGTCATCAGTTTCGTATGTACTCCAATATTAGTTATTTATATTTAATTATTTAAGCTTGGTGCTTTTAAATCAGAGTTGCTAGGACCTATCTCAAAATTGGTTGAGGAGCATGGTGATGCAGGCGAACTGGAGAACTCGAGAAAATTGGCGGCGGAATACTCCCTGCGAATGAGTGGGTGCCGCTTCCATTGGAACTGAGCAAAAAAGCCTTCGACCAACCAGCGGCGTTCATGCGGCCGGAGTGACGACCATCTTGGGTCTTCAGTTTTCGTTTGGAACGATGCAGGGCAATCAGGTCACGCCACTTGTTTGAGGTCGGTATCGAGAGTCCATCACTGTCATAGGCCCGATCCCCATTGGGATAGCACTGAGGGCAAGAAGGGCCATTGCGCACCGGTGTTCAGGATCCAGAGTACTGTTTCCCAGGCCGCTCGGGTCGGCACGGGTTTGCGGCCGGGGCGGCTGTCCGGGATGTGCTCTTCAGGAAAGTGCTCCCGAATCCGCTCCCATTGCTCGTCACGCAGACGCAGCATGACCGGACTTAAGAGATGGAATTTCGTGCCATCAACTATTTTGAGATAAGTTCTAATCTTTCGATAATAGGAGAAATCTGAAAATAGCTCTTCAGCCAGCGACACATCTTTCATGTTGTCCGTGAGGGTGAAAGATCTGTATCGGCAAAGTGACGATTTCGATCTGCAGACTTCCGTGTCGATGAGTGGAGTGTCGATTGGAGCTTCACCAGGAAGAATGGCTGTTGTCTGTGAGAGAGCTTTCCCATAGCAGGTTGACTTGAGGGGCATAGTTTATTAGAACGTTAAAATTCGGTGGATGCCTGACGAAGCTAGATGGATCCAGCGCTATGAGCGATTTGTTTTTGACAGATTGAGATGCTGCGAGATGCAATGGTATGTATTTCGTAGAAGTCAAACCACAATAAGCAAGAAAGCAGGCCAAGCCAAGCAGAATACTCGATGAAAGGGAGTGGAGTATTTCTTGCCACTGTTGCAAAAACAGAGGATTATTGACGCGGCAAGGCGAGAAGCCGTTTCAATTATGGCGCGGCACGAGGTAAGGACTATAAGTGCCTCTCTCTTTCGCTGGGATTCGTCCGGATCAATCTATGGAATATGTGTACCGGAGAGGCCGAAGGAGCCTAGTAGCGGCAACGTGTTAATCAAGATCGCCTCTTCGTCGGGCCCGAAGCCGTGTTTGCAGGAGAAACGTCCGGACCTAAAGAAATGGTGCTTTTGCGCACATTTGCGCCAGGTATGAGTTGTGTCGGGAATCCACCAATTAATTCCATATGTAATTCCATATGCAGCACCATGAACGGAGATTCCTTCCAAGTCTAGGGACCTGGCGCTAAGAGAGGATATGAATATGAAGGCAATAATTCTTGCAGGAGGGTGGGGAACTCGACTATCCGAAGAGACGACACTGCGACCGAAACCTATGGTAGAAATCGGTGGAAAACCGATCCTGTGGCATATCATGAAGATTTATGCTGCTCACGGGATAAAGGAATTTGTTATCGGTCTTGGCTACAAGGGAGAGATGATCAAGGACTACTTCCTCAACTTCTATGCGTTCAATAACGATATTTCGGTCGACCTTGGGAGTGGAAAGACAACAATTCATGACGGGAAACGGCACGAAGACTGGAAAGTGCATCTCGTCGATACCGGTTTGCACACTCAGACGGGAGGTCGGCTCAAACAGTTAAAAAAATGGATAGGCGAGAACGAAACGTTTCTGTTTACGTATGGAGATGGGGTCTCAGATGTGGACATTCAAGCCACAATTAAATTCCATAAATCGCATGGAAAGTTAGCCACGGTGACGTCAGTTCTACCTCCATCTAGATTTGGGCGGCTTGTGTTTAACCACGACCATATCGTCGACTTCAAAGAAAAACCTCATGGCGAAGAAGGCTGGATCAATGGCGGTTTCTATGTTCTCGAGTATAAGGCCATTGATTACATTAAGGGGGATGAGACGGTGTGGGAGAGGGATCCCATCCAGCAGCTCACGAAAGATAATCAATTGATGGGCTATCGGCATGATCGGTTCTGGTCCTGTATGGATACTCTGAAAGAGAAGAATTACTTGGAGGAGCTGTGGCAATCGTCGAAGGCTCCTTGGAAGGTATGGTAAATTATTATTCCGACCTTAGTTCTTTCGGCTAACAGGTCCTTAAGCCGTCTAATATTCAACGTCAGTGGTGAATGCCGTCTCGTCGGGCATCCCACTAAGGAAATTGTGTCTGTGGTACAGCAAGTGTTAAATCGGAGTAGGATATGAAGATCTTAATTACAGGCAATATGGGCTATATCGGCCCGTTGGTACTGCGTCGTTTGCGAGAATCCCATCCTAAAGCAACGCTCATTGGCTACGATATGGGATACTTTGCCCATTGTTTAACAGGTGCTTCTCGACTCCCTGAAAGTTTAGCTGATCATCAATATTTCGGGGATATTCGACATGTTCCTGACCAGATTCTGCAAGGAATCGATGCTATCGTACATCTCTGTGCCATTTCAAACGATCCTATGGGTGCCATTTTTGAAAAGGTTACTCTTAATATAAACTATCAAGCGAGTATCGATCTTGCCTGGAAAGCAAAGCGAGCAGGCGTTAAGAGGTTTGTGTTTGCATCGAGCTGCAGTGTGTACGGATTTGCCGAAGGTGGTCCCCGCCGAGAAGAGGATACATTAAATCCTCTTACGGCATATGCCAAATCGAAAGTGCAAACTGAGCAGGACCTGGCATCACTTGCATCAGAAGCCTTCACAGCGACCTGCCTACGGTTTGCGACAGCGTGCGGCATGAGTGATCGGCTGCGATTGGATCTAGTATTGAATGATTTTGTGGCTGGCGCGCTTGTGTCAAAGCGCATCAATATCCTGAGTGATGGAACACCATGGCGCCCCTTGATTCACGTCAAAGATATGGCAAGAGCAATTGATTGGGCTGTGCAGCGAGACTGTCGAGATGGCGGATCCTTTTTAACAATAAACGTGGGAAGCGACGCATGGAATTATCAGGTAAAGGATTTGGCGGCAGCCGTAGCCAATCTTGTGCCGAACGTCGACGTTTCGATCAATAAGGATGCGCAACCAGATAAACGCTCATATCGAGTAAATTTTGACAAGTTCTCTAAGCTAGCGCAAGGATTTCTCCCTATGGTTGACCTTCAAAGTGCCGTGAAGGATCTTCATGATGGGCTTATGGCCATGCAGTTTCGCGACCATGAGTTTCGGACGGGTGAGTTGATACGGCTAGTTACATTAAAACGATTGCGGGAGAGTGGGCAGCTGACAGACGACCTTGTGTGGAAAGAACGAAGCAATGCTTGAAGGCGTTGTCGGTTGTCGTGTCGGGTATTGAGCGCGGCGTATCGTCCTGGTCAGTAGGAGGAATATCTGTATGGGGCAATCAGGATGTCGGTCTTGCGGTGCGACGCTTGAGCGTACGTTCGTCAATCTCGGTATGTCTCCACTGGCTAATTCCTACATCAAGCACGACCAATTGAATCTCATGGAGCCCTTCTATCCACTGCATGTATACGTTTGCGAGAAGTGTTTGTTGGTTCAGTTGAAGCAATTCTCAACGCCGCACGATATTTTTTCGGACTACGCGTATTTTTCATCATTTTCGGATTCTTGGCTGGCACATGCAAAAGCCTATGTAGACATGATAGTGGGCCGATTCAGATTAGATTCCAGCTCCAAAGTAGTGGAGATCGCCAGCAACGATGGATACCTTTTGCAAAACTTCGTGTCGCGAGGCATCTCTGCGCTGGGAGTCGAGCCTGCTTCCAATATCGCTGAGGTGGCGAAGAAGAAAGGGATTCATACGAAGGTGGCCTTTTTCGGAGAGAAGACAGCTTTGGATTTAGCTGCTGACGGGTGGGTTGCTGATCTGATTATTGGGAACAACGTGCTTGCCCATGTCCCGGATCTGAATGATTTCGTGAATGGGCTCAAGGTGCTGCTGAAGCCGAAGGGCCTGATTACCATGGAATTTCCTCACCTGCTTCAGCTGATGCAACAGAACCAGTTTGATACCATTTATCACGAGCATTTTTCCTATTTTTCTTTCTTGGCGGTCGAGCAAGTATTTACTCGCCGTGGAATGAAATTGTTCGATGTAGAAGAGCTATCGACTCATGGGGGGTCTCTACGAATCTATGCTTGCCACAATGACGATACTTCCAAGCCTATCGAGGCGCGGGCAAAGGAACTGAAATTGCGAGAGGAAACCGCTGGCCTCGGTCAGCTGAGTCATTACCTATCGTTTGGTCTGCGGGTTGAGGTAACGAAAAGAAAGTTCCTGTCCTTTCTCATTTCTGCGAAACAGCAAGGTAAGCACATTGTAGGTTATGGGGCTCCCGCAAAGGGTAATACGTTGCTCAATTATTGCGGGGTTCGAACGGACCTTATTGACTACACGGTAGACCGAAGTCCACATAAGCAAGGGCGTTTCCTGCCTGGTGTGCATATACCGATTTATGAGCCGGAACGAGTGCGAGACACACGCCCGGACTATCTCTTGATTCTTCCTTGGAATATTCGGGAAGAAGTTATGCGACAAATGAGCTACATTCGGGAGTGGGGAGGCAAGTTTATCGTTCCGATTCCTGAAGTACAAGTATATTCATGATTTTCACAGAAACCGTCCTCAAAGGGGTATTCCTGATCGATCCTGAGCCGGTACGAGATGAGCGAGGAATGTTCATGCGAACGTGGTGTCATCGAGAGTTCGAGGCTCATGGACTTCCGATCACCTGGGTACAGTCAAGCGTTTCATTGAACGTCCAGAAAGGCACTATGCGAGGACTTCACTATCAATCTGCTCCACATGAGGAAGTGAAGTTGGTTCGCTGCACGGCGGGCGCCATTTACGATGTCGTCGTCGATTTACGACCTGCATCGCCGACATATTGTCAGCATGTCGAAATAACGCTCTCCGCAGATAATCGCCGGGCTGTCTATATTCCGAAATGTTGCGCCCATGGGTTTCTCACACTCGAACAAAATAGCGAAGTATCGTACTCCATGTCAGAGTTCTATGTGCCTGCTAGCGCTCAAGGATTTCGTTGGGATGATCCTGCGTTCAAGATCGTCTGGCCTGCAACTATTTTAACCGTGTCAGAGAAGGATCGAACGTGGCCAGCATTTCCCAA
>NZ_JBLYIG010000730.1:0-2471 GCF_049222245.1 Nitrospira sp. BLG_2
CTTGCTGGACTTCCTCGAAGCACTGCCGCTGGACCGGGCTTTCGAGGTCGTCGTCAGGCCGCATGTGCGCCGTCGTACCGAGCAGCAGAACCGCTATCTCTGGAAGTGCTACCAGATGATCCTAGACGTGGGCGGCGAAGCAATGGGCGGCTGGACGAAGGACGACCTGCACGAGTTCTTCCTTGGCGAGTGGGGCGGTTGGCAGACGATCGAGGCATTCGGGCGCAAGCGCATGAAGCCGATACGTCGGAGCTCGTCGCTCAACAAGCATGAGTTCAGCACCTACGTGCAGTTCATCCAGCGGTACATGGCCGAGAATGGCGTGTATCTGCCCGACCCTGACGAGTACCTGGCCGAGGCAACGGTGACGACGGCTGAGAAGGCGGCATGAACCTGCGCACCACAGCCCGCGGACGCCCGTGCCAGATCCGCGTCCCCGGAGTCCTGTGCGACCCCGAGACCGTCGTGCTCTGTCACGTCCGCATGGTGGAGATTCCCACCAAGAACTTCCCCGGACGCGACCTCCTCGCGGCCTTCGGTTGCTACCAGTGCCACGCCATCGTGGACGGCCAGCAGAGCACCAACTTCACCCGCGACGAGCGCCAGCTGATGCTGCTCGAGGCCGTGATGCGTACCCAGGCGATATGGCTGCGCGAGGGGCTCATAACCATCGGCAAGAGGGCCGCATGACGCACACCGTAGCGAGGGCTGCGTGAATGCGGGTGCTCGATCTTTTCTCTGGCATCGGCGGATTTTCGCTGGGCCTGGAGCGGGCTGGCATGAAGACGGTGGCGTTCTGTGAAATCGAGCCGTACTGCCAAGCCGTCCTCCTCAAGCACTGGCCCGGAGTCCCCATCTACGGAGACGTGCGCGAGCTCACGGCAGATCGACTTGTTGCTGACGGGATCGGAGTCGATGTCATCTGCGGAGGGTTCCCCTGCCAGGACATCAGTTTCGCGGGATCTGGCCTTGGATTGGCCGGAGCGCGTAGCGGCTTATGGTCTGAATTCGCGCGTCTTATTGGCGAGTTACGACCGCGCTACGCAATCTTGGAGAACGTCTCAGCTTTGCTTGTCCGGGGAATGGGACGAGTTCTCGGAGACTTGGCCGGAATCGGGTACGACGCGGAGTGGTCGATTGTTTCAGCGTGTTCCGTGGGTGCCCCACATGTGCGACGACGAGTGTTCATTGTGGCCTACCCCGACGGCCAGCATGGACGGAAGGGGCTTTGGGATTCCCTTGCACGAGAGGGGGGGGCGCTACAAAGCATCAACGGTGAGCCGCGTCAAAGAGCTTGTTGGCGCTCACGGCTGGAGAATCCATCCGCGCTTTACCGAGGCGCTAATGGGCTTCCCAACGGGATGGACAGAAATAGAGCGGTCGGCAACTCAATCACGCCGGCGATCCCAGAAATGATTGGTCGAGCAATTATGAGGGCCGTTGCATGACAGGAGACTCCGGTATGAAAGCAGAGGATATGCCTACTACCTCGCCAGCGAGATTGGCTTCGGCCCGCGCCTACAAGGAAAAGCACAAGGAGCGTTTGAAAGAGCAGCAACGGGCCTATGACGCCAACCCAGAACGTCAGGCAAAAAAACGGGAGCATATGAAGCGCTTGCGTCCACGGTATAGGGCGAGGCAGATCGAGAGCGACAAGAAACGTGACCCGGTAAAGACTGGGGCGCGGGCACTAATCAGGAATCTGATTTATGAGGGCCGTCTGGTTCGCGGGTCATGCGTATTTTGTGACGATCCCAATACTCACGGACACCATGAGGATTATTCGCAGCCGACAAGAATCGTTTGGTTGTGCCAGAAGCATCATGTAGACGTTCACGCTGGCCGCATCTCAGTATCCCAGGATCAGATTGTCGATGTTCGGCCACACGGCCGCAGGGCTAGACGAAGGAAAGTTGAGGTGATTGCAGCCAGAAGAGTTGCCAGTCATGGCCGAGACTCTAAGTGGAAAAGAGCCAATGAATAGCGAAACGCATATCTCAGTACCGGCGCAACGCTACGAGCAGTTACTCGCGGCTGAACAGCGTCTCGCCGTCCAGACAGCACTCGCTGAATCGCTCGCGGCTAAAGCGCAGTCCCTGCGCTTGCTCGTGGAGCGGGCGGTGGAGTTGCTGAAAGCCTCGCTGCCTGACAAGCAGCAATTCGACAGTCGTCCGCAGCGGGCTATTCGCGCCTTCCTCTCCGAGATACTGGAGCGCAAAGAATGAAGCGGAAGACGTTGCAGCAGCAAGCGGAAAAGTACGGGTCCAACTGGCGCGGTAGTGTCATGGACAAGGCCGGCATCGCAAAGTTCGCATGGCTCGCAGGCTACCGCGCCGCCTCATCGCGATCCTGGAGTGGAGGCCATGACCGATAAATCCCCGGATGCGCTGGTGGAGAAGATCAGAAACGCGGTTGAGAACTACGATGACGGCATTTATGCCATCGCATTGAAAGCCGCAAAAGCTCTAGAG
>NZ_JBLYIG010000731.1:0-2645 GCF_049222245.1 Nitrospira sp. BLG_2
CCAACAACAGGCCCAAGCTGAAGACCAGGATCGGGGTTTTCACCGCGGTAGAGTCTGTAAGAATAATCCTGGAAATCGTTACCACCAGTAATATTGCCAACTGTTACTTCAATTTCTCCATTCCCTATTGTGTAAGGGCAGATGGTTGAAGGTGTCAGGTTTGTTGAAATGGTGTGTGCATTAATGAAAGGCAAAAACACCGATTGATAATTTCCACATCCGTTACCATTATCGCGAACTACCAACGTATAAAGCCTGGATTCAAGATTAGTTAGATTCGAAACAGCTCCTGCAATGGTAGTGAAAGGCACATCGTTCGGAGGTGTAAACTGTGGTGGGTTATTATAAAAATTAATACTGTCGTTGATCGGGCCGGTGAAATGCCAAAACATGGTAAAAGGTCCAACGCCCCCCGCTACTGTTGCGCTCATTTGTCCATCGCTCGCCCCACAGGTAGAAGGAAATACCGGACCGGGCGTAATGGTTAATGTTGTTTGAATAGTGGCATCCTGCACTTCACGTGTAACCGGTTGAGAAATACATGAGGTATTGTTATCACGTGCTACTACTGTATAGTAACCAGGTACCAGATTGGGATATGTTCCGTTATCAACGATGGTGGCATCGGCATTACTGATCACAGTGTTGGGGTTACCTGTTTGCGAACTTCCGACTTCATTTAACCAGAAGAAGGTGTATCCTACCTGGGCACCGCTCACATTGGCAATAACGGATCCATTTGGAACATCACATCGGGTAACGTTGTTACCCACTGCAGCAGTCACAATAGGGAAGGTGATGACTTCTGGAAGGAATACCGACTCTGTATTTTCACAACCCGTTGCTGTACGTCTTACCAGCACTGAGTAAAATAAATTTCCCGCCAGGTTATTAATGGTGGCGGTTGCGCCTGCCGCTGCACCAGGGCTTGAAAACGGATTTCCGTTGTTTTCCCACGAAAAGGTGTAGCCTGCTGTAACGGCCGCACCCCCTCCAATAGCCGTCTCATCAATGGTGGCTGCGAGTATTCCATTCGGGTTTAAATTATCACACGATGTTTGATTGGTGGCAGCAATCGTAACAGGAGGGATAAAGAAGTTTTCATTGACATCCACCGAGGCCGAGTCAGACTCACAACCTGTTGCGTTACTTCTGACCTTCAGCGAATAGTTTCCGGCAACCCGACTCCCCAGAGTAAATGTGGTGGCGCCTGTTTCCCAAGCGAAGGTGTAACCGGTAAAGGGAGAAGGTACGTTTACACCACGGTCAACCAAGGTTGCAAGAGAGGCTATACCATTGGGAACCCCCGAACAAATAGTGTTGTCGTTGGATGAGAGCGTGATCAAAGGCAGTTGACGGTCGTCCGGCACTTCAACGGTTGCTGTACTCTGACAGCCATCGGCCCGGTCGGTAACCAGTACGGTATAAAATCTTCCTGCCGCACCCTGAAGGGTATCCGGGCTGATAGCGGAATTAGCAATCAGATATCCAGCAAGGGTTGTTCCTCTATGCCATTCATACAAGTAATTGGATGGAGGAATGTTGCCATCCACGTCTGTGACCTGAACACCACCGTTCACCAGTGATGGTGCGCAATTCGTGGAAGCGTTTGCATCAGCAGTGATGACCGGTAATACCATCAACGGTGTAACTTCCACAGTAACAGGATTAGATAAGCAGCCCGTTGGTAAGTGCTCAACA
Source organism: Nitrospira sp. BLG_2 (assembly GCF_049222245.1). NCBI lineage: Bacteria > Pseudomonadati > Nitrospirota > Nitrospiria > Nitrospirales > Nitrospiraceae > Nitrospira > Nitrospira sp. BLG_2. The sequence continues at coordinate 1,702 of NZ_JBLYIG010000731.1, forward strand.
ACTGCTGTATAGTAGCTCGAATCTCTGTTTGTTAGTGACGGCCCTGTTACGCCTGTAATAGTTGTTGAGGTTTCTTCATCGGTCCATGTAAACTGGTAATCACCAATCGCACCTACCTGGTTGTTTACTGTTGCATCAACCCGACCGCTGAATTGCGCTGGTGGATTTGTTAATGCAGGATTACATATTCCGTTAGGTGTAGGGTTAAGAGAAATGACAGGAATAATCTTAGCGTCAGGTACTTCAACTGTCGTAGTATTCTGGCATCCGTCAATTGTATTCGTAACTAAAGCGGTATAAAATCTTCCGACTGCACCTTGTAAAGTATCTGGACTAACAGCAGCATTTGCAATAAGGTAACCCGCGATAGAATTTCCACGATGCCATTCAACGTTATAGGTTGCCGTAGGCGGAACGCCATCAACAGCGGTAACCTGAACACTACCGTTTGCCAATAGCGGATCGCAATTTGTAGATCCGTTAGCGTTAGCAGCAATCACCGGTAAGATGGTTGTATTGGTAACTTCTTCTGTTTCAGGTGTGGATGCGCAACCCAGATCGGTGCGGGTAACCACAACGGTGTAGAAGCCGCTATCAAGTAAAGTTATGGATGGAGTTGTTTCCGCGCGTGGTGCTCCAATTGCCTGGGTACCATTAAACCATTGAAAGGTATAGTTTGGATCAGGGAGCACAACCGGTACACCGCCAAAGGTTACCGTGGCGGTTACACTACCGGTAAAATTTGAAGAAGCCAAAGCGGGATCACATATTCCATTTGGATTGCTGATGAGTGTAACAACCGGAATATTCAGAATCTCTGTTACGACTGCATCATCCGTTGCTGAACACTGATCGGGTGTAGTAACTTTTACGGTGTATGATTGACCTCCACCTTTTACACCCTCAGCTATGCTGCCATTTGTTCCGGAAACATTTGCATGAGC
>NZ_JBLYIG010000732.1:0-1663 GCF_049222245.1 Nitrospira sp. BLG_2
GAACTCGCTTCACGGTGGTGTCGGGTGGAGCCGCCGTGAAAGACAATCAGACCGGACTGATCTGGGAACAGGAGCCGGACCGGGAACATGATGTCTGGAGTCGTTCCGTTGCGAGGTGCGCGACAAAAGAGGTCGGAGGACAAAAGGGCTGGCGCGCGCCGTCCGTGGACGAACTCAAGACTTTGATCGATACGTCACAGCACGATCCCGCCTTGCCGGCGGGACATCCCTTCTCCAACATCAAGTCGGAAATCTACTGGACGGCGACGCCGGACCCGAAGGACGACATCGTCGCCTGGCAGGTCAGCTTCTTCAGCGGCGAGCCCGTCACCGACCAAAAATCAGGCACGCGGCGCATGTGGTGCGTGCTCGGGGAGCTTCGGAAGTAGGAATTCGGGGTAGCTCCTCTCAAACCATCTGGACCCACTGGTTTTCCCACATCCCACCTCGCCTGTCACCTGTCCACGCAAGTCTTGATCCATTCTTGACGATCCGTCAGGCGATTTTGACACTGTTTTTACGCGACGAGTGGTACAGGATAATCAACGAGGCAGGGAACTCACGATGGATTTTGTACATTTAAGTATTGTGGTGCTCTTCTTTGCGGTCTCAGGTTGGTTGTTGCGTAGCCTAGATCGACTCTAAGAAAAGGGACAACATGACAGAGATCTATTTCATGGTTGCCTTCCTTGCCCTCGGGTTGTTGGTCTATCTCATGATCGCGCTGTTGAAAGCCGAGTGGTTCTGATGACCTTGAATGGTTTCGTCCAGATCGCGTTCTACTTCGTGGTCTTGCTGGCCTTGGTCAAGCCGCTGGGGTGGTACATGGCAAGGGTGTACGAAGGCCAGACGTGCGGGCTCGACCGGGTGGTGGGCCCTCTTGAGCGGCTTGTCTATCGCTTGTGCGGAGTCCGTGAAACCGAAGAGATGGATTGGAAGGCGTACGGCATTGCCATGCTGCTTTTCAACGCGATGGGGCTTGTCGCGCTCTACGCGTTGCAGCGCCAGCAAACATTCCTACCGCTGAATCCGGCGGGGTTGGGCGCGGTCCCACCGGATCTTGCCTTCAACACGGCGGCGAGCTTCTCAACCAATACCAACTGGCAGGCCTACGGAGGTGAAACGACCCTAAGCTACCTGACCCAGATGCTGGGGCTCACGGTGCAAAATTTCGTGTCCGCGGCAACTGGCATGGCGGTCCTGGTCGCGTTGATCAGAGGCCTGGCACGACGCAGCGTCCTGACCATCGGCAATTTCTGGACCGATCTCGTCCGCAGCACGCTCTATATCCTCCTGCCGCTGGCGATGCTATTGGCCCTTTTACTGGTCTCCCAAGGTGTCGTGCAGACGTTTAGTCCGTATCAATCAGCCGCATGGTTGCAGCCGGCCAATTACGACAAGCCGGTGACGGATGCAAACGGCCAGCCGATGCTGGATGAACAGGGGAAACCGAAGACAGAGCCTGCAGCGGTAACCGAGCAAGTGTTGGCGGCCGGACCGGCAGCCTCTCAGATCGCGATCAAGCAACTCGGGACTAACGGCGGGGGGTTCTTCAACGTGAATTCCGCGCATCCCTTCGAGAATGCGACACCTTGGTCGAACTTCCTCGAGCTTCTGGCGATTCTGCTCATTCCCGCGGCGCTCTGTTACACGTTCGGGATGA
>NZ_JBLYIG010000733.1:0-1777 GCF_049222245.1 Nitrospira sp. BLG_2
ATTCTTACAAAGACTAAGAGCTTGTTGATTGATGACCTGGATGGTAAAAATGAGTATTAACGAGTATGGAGTCCTTAGTCTTAAGTACTCAGTACTAAAGACTCAATACTAAAGACTAATTACTATAAAGAGAAACCACTAAAAATTAATATTATGTTAGACACCGGATCGTACAAATTCGACATCCCCAAGCACAACACGCTAGGGTCTCCGCGATCAATTATCAAAGTGATAGGCGTTGGCGGAGGAGGCAGCAATGCAGTAAACCACATGTATCGTCAAGGCATAAAAGACGTTGAGTTTGTGGTATGCAACACCGATTTACAGGCACTCAATGCTAGTCCTGTACCCACCAAATTACAAATTGGTGTTGACCTTACAGAAGGGTTAGGTTGCGGGGCAAATCCCAAAGTTGGGAAGGGCGCTGCCATTGAAAGCAAAGAGCAAATCCGCGAGTTTTTAGATGGCACCAAAATGGTGTTCATCACAGCAGGTATGGGCGGTGGCACCGGAACTGGCGCTGCTCCGGTGATTGCGAAAATTGCCAAGAGCATGGGAATCCTGACGGTAGGTATTGTTACAGAACCGTTTGCTTTTGAAGGAAAGAAAAAGCTTGCGCAAGCTCACTTGGGTATTAAAGCGTTGCGTCATAGCTGCGATACCGTGCTTGTGATCCTCAATGATAAGCTGCGCGAAATTTACGGTAACCTTCCAATCGGCCAGGCATTTGCACAAGCTGATAATGTGTTAACCACAGCGGCAAAAGGAATAGCCGAAATTATTACACTGGCTGGCTATGTGAACGTTGACTTCCAGGATGTTCGTACCGTTATGCACAACGCTGGCCCCGCAGTAATGGGAACAGCCGAAACAAGGGGCGACAATCGTGCGCGCAATGCGGCTAGCGGAGCGCTGTCATCTCCTTTGCTCGATAGTTGCGATATCATGGGAGCTAAGAAAATACTGCTTTCGATTGTTTCTGGAGCAGAGGCCGAACTGCAAATGGATGAACTGATGGAAATCACAGAGTACATCCAGGAACAGGCAGGACAGGAAGCTGAAGTAATTTTCGGGCATGGCGTTGATCCTAATTTAGGTGACCGTCTCCGAGTTACAGTAATCGCTACCGGCTTTGAAGGTGATGCAGAGCCTGAAATGGAAAGTGACGGCCCAACGGTTTTAAAGAATGAACCAACGCCTGAAAAGAAGAAGGTGCATGATCTTGATAGAAGTCAGATCTGGATGTTTGAATCCGATAACGCTACAAGTCAGCCAAAGGAAATTCAACTCAAACAAAGAGAAGAAGCGCCCACTCCCGAAAAGGAGGAGGAGAAACCCATGGAGCGTGACATCGTATTCACCGGACCTTTTAATAAAATCGATTCAACACACGACTTTGATGATGAAGATGAAGGAGATGACTCTCTTTTTGCAAGTCATGACGATGAATTTGAGCGTGAGACGGAACGGTATGGCGATCAGGTAATCAATGATGAGGGTATGATGGAGTTGCGTTCGGCCAAGCAGCGCCTCAAGCAACAGGCTGATGAACGCAAAGAGAAATTGAAAAACGTACGGAAGCACGAAATGACAAAGGAGGAATTTAATGAGAAGTGGGCATTACCTGCCTATTTGCGCAGAGGGGTAAAGATGGATAATGTGCCGCATTCATCTGAGCAATTCATTTCAAAATACAATTTAAACGATGATAACAGTTTGCTGGGGAACAATAAGTTCTTACACGACAACGTAGATTAATTCCTCACACTGAGCCCCT
>NZ_JBLYIG010000734.1:0-1521 GCF_049222245.1 Nitrospira sp. BLG_2
ATGGTCACAGATGAGACTGTGACCCACGTGCTAGTCATCTCTGATTCGGAATACGCCGCGCAGGCCGATGCGCGAAAGGCGGGCGTCGGTACTGAATCACAGATCATCTCGCGTGAGGTGTACTCAAAGGTTCAGCAATCCAAGTTCCTCCCAGTTGTCTGTGAATTCGACGATTCAGGCGAGCCCTTCCTCCCCACCTTTCTCAAATCCCGCATCTGGATCGACTTCTCTAGTCCTGAGGCTGCGAACGACAACTGGGAGCAGCTGATCCGAGTTCTCTATGGTAAGCCTGCTTACGAGAAGCCGACCCTCGGGCATGCGCCCACCTACGTCACAACAGATGTTACCGTACCCGCTAGCCCAGCCGGGGTGAAGTTCACGGCGCTCAGGCAGGCCATTATTCAAGAGAAGCGAGGGCTGAAGATCTATCGGCAGGACTATCTCGACGCGTGTTGCAGTTACGCCGATACGCTGCGCATTCGAGCTCGGCCCGATGTCACGAACATGGGGCAGCGCGTTCTGGAAGACTGCGGCAAGCTCAAGCTCGTGCGCGATCAGATCGTGGAATGGGTCTTGCTGGAATCCGGGGCCAATCCTTCAGAGGAGTTCGGCGAAGCTCTGGTCTCTCTGCTGGAGCGGTTGCTCGAACTCAAGTCGCGGCCGCCGGAAGTCAATTCTTGGAATGACGCGTGGTTCGAGGCGCACCGCGTATTCGTCTACGAGACTTTCCTATACATCGTAGCGGCTCTCCTGAGGACTGACTCGTTCGGCAGTCTCCATCTTATTCTCACTAATCACTATCTCTTGCCTGAGACCGAGGCGTCTGGGGTGAACCGATTCGACACGTTCGATACCTTCTACGGTTACTCCGATACGCTCCAGATTCTTGCCCCTAAAGGGCAGAGACTTTATGCACCTGCAGCGGAGCTCATCAAGCGTCAGGCGGATCGCACCGACCTCCCGTTCGCCGCCGTAATGCAGGCAGAACTGCTCGTGTTGATGATGGCTTTCATCACCGAAGGCTGTCGGTGGTATCCACAGACACTCCACTATTCGTCTCGTACCGGCGCGTTCCCGTTCTTCGTCAGAGCGGCACGGCACCGCGACTTTCAGAAGCTCGTGAAAATCACGGGGATAGGCAGTGGAGATGAACTGCGTGCGGCCGTGAAGGCAGGGCATGAGAAGCTCAGAGTGGATCAATGGCACAACTTCTGGCCGAGTGATCGATCTTTCTGGGGCAGCATGAATATGGATGCCCTAGATACGCTGTCGTGAGCTAACAACAGCATCAGCGAACGGCGCTCGGTGCCGCCGCTGAAGATGAGCGTTCTCTGAGGTAAGCCCATCGGAAAGTGCTAAACAATGAGGCGCCCCGTACAACGACCGGTCGGTCATTGACCATCAGCATGATGTTTCACACTTCAATATCATCATCCGCGTTTGCTACCACGCTGCTACCAGGACAGGACAAATCAGGCCCATCATCACCAATCGTGCCGGATTCCTGTTCTGTGGTTTCTT
>NZ_JBLYIG010000735.1:0-1568 GCF_049222245.1 Nitrospira sp. BLG_2
GGGCCGCGCGTCGGGAACACAGGAGACACCGTGAGGCCGATGACCACCCAACGCCGCCCGCCCGGTCGATGAACCGCATCACCGGCATATTCCTCGCCTTCGCGCTGCCGTTCCTGGCCCTGGCCCAGGGCGGCGACCAGCAGCTGCGTGCAAAGGCGGACGGCCTCTTCGCACAGGGCCGCTTCGCCGAGGCCTATCCGCTCTATTCCCAGCTCGTCAGCCTCAGCCCGTCCGACCGCGAGCTCAACTACCGCTTCGGCGCCTGCACCCTGTACGGCGGCGATGACAAGGAGAAGGCCATCGGCCACCTGAAGTTCGCGTGCGAGGTGCCCGCCACACCGCCGCTCGCCTGGTACTTCCTGGGCCGTTCCTACCACCTGGCCTACCGGTTCAAGGAGGCGCTCGCCGCCTACGAGCATTACAAAGGCACCGCCGACAAGAAGGTGCTGGTGCAATACCCGGTGGATGCCCTGGAGCAGCAGTGCCGGAACGGGCTGCAGCTGCTGAACAACCTCAAGGAGATCAGCGTGCACAGCAAGCTGGAGGTGGACGCCGCCGAGTTCTTCCGCTTCTACGACCTGGCCGGCATCGGCGGTCGCATCGTGGTGACGCCGGAGGAGCTCCTCTCATCGCTGGACAAGAAGAGCGGTGTGCGCTCCCTCATCTACATCCCCGAGAAGGGCGGGGCCATCTACTTCAGCAGCCTGGGGAAGGACGGCCGCACGGGACGCGACATCTACCGCACCGAGCTGCTGCCCACGGGCCAGTTCGCCGAGCCGGTGAAGCTCGCGGGCTACGTGAACACCGACCAGGATGAGGACTACCCCTTCCTCTCCGCGGACGGCCGCTACTTCTACTTCGCCTCGAAAGGGACCAACAGCATGGGCGGCTACGACGTGTTCCGCACCTCGTACGACAAGGGGCTCGACGTGTTCGGCGCGCCGGAGAACCTGGATTTCGCGGTGAACACGCCCGATGACGACCTCTTCTACATGGTGGACCCGGAAGGGAAGGAGGCGTTTTTCGCGAGCGGCCGCAGCAGCCATCAAGGCAAGCTGCACGTGTACCGGGTGAGCACCGCGCAGACGCCCGTCAACATCACCGTGCTCAAGGGCACCTTCGCATCCGAACTGGACGCCAAGGACCGCAAGGCGCACATCGTGGTGGAGGATGCCATGACGCGCGAGCGTGTCGCCGATGTGCGCACCGACATGAACGGCGGTTATGTGCTGGCCCTGCCGCGCAGCGGGCGCTACCGGTTCCTGGTGGAGGCCGGTCCCGGCGGGCGCACGCACGTGGGCTATGTGGAGGTGCCGCGCAACGAGACGGCCCGCGCCTACCGACAGGAGATGAGCCTGGTGGAGCAGGCGGCGCAGGAGAAGCTGATGATCCGCAACTACTTCGAGGAGCCGCTTGCGGAGGACCTGATCGCGCTGGCCCTGGACGAGATCAAGCGCCGCGCACAGCTCAACGTGACCGCCGCGCCACCGGTGGCCCAACAGCCAGCGGCCGAAGCACCACCTGCGGATGTGATGACCGCTGCGGGGTTCACCGGCGATGTGACGAAG
>NZ_JBLYIG010000736.1:0-3081 GCF_049222245.1 Nitrospira sp. BLG_2
GAAGACGAGCGGCTCGCCATGTACGACAAGCGCATCCGCAATCAGGAACTGCAGCAGGATCAGGATCGTCTGCAGTCGCGCATCGACATGGAACGCAATCGGCTGTTCCAGAAGCAGCAGTTCCAAGCGCAGCAGGACAACATCGCAACGGACAATAGGCTGCAGCAGGAGCGTTTTGACGCATCACGCCGCGATCAGCAGAAGCAGTTTGAATTGCAGAACAAGCGTCTCGACGTTGAGGCGCAGCGTCAGCGCGATTCGGAAATGAAGAACGAGAAGCGGTTCTCATCGAGCCTGCGCAAGGAATTCCGCACGCTGCCGTCGGTGAAGGATTACGAGCAGGTGCTGCCGGTCGTTCAGTCCGCGAAAAAGGCGCCTGACAACGGTTATGGCGACCTGCAGTTGATCTACACCGTCGGCAAGGCGCTCGACCCGAATTCCGTGGTACGAGAGGGCGAACTTGCGCTCACGGTCGCGGCCGGCAGCCCGATACAGAGGCTCCTCGGTACGACGCGGTTCTCGATCGAGAAGGGCGGGCGCCTCACGCCGCAATTGCGCGCTCAGATTCTTAACATGCTCGACCAGCGCGTTGGAGCCTACCAGCAGGCTTACGAAAAGGATCGCAACCAATACGCCCAGTATGCTGGAGAGCAGGGGCTTGATCCCGAACAGATCGTTGGCAAGCACGCGCTTTCCGCGTATGACGCCCCCTCTTCCGGTCCCGGACGTTCTCCGGCCGGGCTCAGCACTGGCGCCATGAAGTATCTGGAAGAGTAATGCCGTACTCCATCGAACAGCTGCGCGATGCGCGCAAGCGGGCATTAGCGGCCGGCGATACGAAGGCAGCCGATGAGCTCCTGCGCTTTGCACAACGCCAGGCGATCGAGGATGCGCGCGGAACACAAGCGCGTGAAAGCACAACGGACACCGGCGGCACGCTTCGCTTCGGCGGAATCGACACCGGCATCGGCACGTCGGCCGGCACCGAGCGCGTACTCGCCGGCATCGGTCGTGGCATGACGAACGTCGCACGTCACGCCGGCAACCTCGTCGGCCTCACGAGCGACGAAGATCTCGCTGCCGCGAACCAACTCGACATCGACCTGATGAACACGACCGGCGGCAAGGTCGGCTCCTTCATTGGAGAGACGGCGGCGACCGCGCTTCCGATTGGCGGCGGAACGGTCGCGCTTGCGCGCACCGGAGCACTCGGCGCCCGACTGGCCGGCAACATGTTGGCCCGCGGCGCGCTCGAGGGTGCGGCGCAGGGTGCGTTGATGGCCGATCCTGGTCAGAGAGCGCAGGGTGCGATGTTCGGTGCTGGTGCGGGTGCCGTACTGCCAGCACTGGCTGGAACGGCCAGCAAGGCGATCCGCGGTGTCGCCAAGACCCCAGAGGCCGAGGCGCTTCTACGTGAGGGCGTCGACCTGACGCCAGGCCAGATGAACCCGCTCGGTGTTGCGAACCAGATGGAGGAGTCGTGGCAGTCGGTGCCGCTCGTAGGTTCAGTTATCCGTGGTGCGCGTGAGGGTGCGGCGCAGGACTTCCAGCGCGTGACAATCCAGAAGGCCGCGATGCCTGGAACGAAGATTGCGACTGGTTCGCCGGACAAGATGCTGCAGGAGGCATACGACTCCTTCCAGCCGTTCTACGACGCAGCGAAGGGGTTCCCGGTTACGGCAAAGATCGTGCAAACGAAAGGGAGCGACATCCCGCTCTCCATCGCTTTTGCGAACGCCGCGAAGAGCCAATCAGTACGCGCATCGTCCGACGCGCGTAAGAGCGTGAATAGTTGGCTGCAGAACGAACTCACCGCGCTCAAGAGTGCAAAGTTCAAGGGCGGCACGGATGACAGTGCGGCGCTACTAGATCTGCGTTCGAACATCCGCGCTGAAGGCCGCAAGGCGATTAGCCAGAACGATACGGCTTCTGCTGAACTGCTCGAGAAGGCGGAGGATCAGGTTACTCGCGCACTCGAGTCGCAGTTGCCGAAGAGCGCGCTGAATTCGCTCAAGGCCGCGGACGCGAAATACGGCCAGTATAAGGTCGTTGAGACCGCCGTTGCCCGAGCGAAGGACAAGGCTGGCGGCTTTACGGCGAGCGATCTCTCGGAAGCCGTGGCACAGGCGCACCGCGGCGCGAACAAGGGTTCCTATGCGCGCGGCGGTGGTGGCGACCTTCGCCAGCTCGCGCACGCCGGCAAGGAATCCATGTCGGTCGTGTCTCCACCCACGGGCGCACGTATGGCGTCGATCGTCGGGCCGGCAGCCCTCGCGCTCGGCAAGTCGGGCGTCGGCATTCCGGTCGCGCTCGGCGCATTGGGGCTCACCGCAACGAAGACCGGGCGGAGACTCGCAGCCGGCTCAATGGGCTGGCAGCAGGGCGGGCAGCGTGTTGCGGATCAGGTACTCGGGCAACTCGATCCGACGACTCAGGCGCTCATCGCGCAGTACGCGAACCGCGCCGCAGTGGGCGCTGGTCTCGGGATGGTTCCTGCGTATTTGGCGGAACAATGAAGTGCTTGCGGTACAGAAAGGATTTCACGCGCCCCTCGGGGATCAGCGGCTTGATTAGCCAGGACAGCGCGCACGCGATCGCGAGCAGGATCAGCAGCATGAGCGGACGTAACGCAATTTCCACGATGGACTCCCAGTAGGAGCAATGCCGATGTTCAACAGTATACCGCCGGGTCTGCTTCAGCAAATGCTGGCAGCTCGCGCTTCTCCGTCATTGCAGCCGATGGGAGGCAAGTTCCCGATGCTGCAACCGTTTGGTCAGCCGGGCGTGCAGCCGGGAATGGGGCCTCCGCAGTTCCAGCCGTTCGGCGGTCAGCAGTCACCGCAGCCGATGCCGCAGCAGATGCAGCCGGGGGCCGGTTTGCAGCCGTTCCCGCAGCAGATGCAGCCCGGCGCTGGCCTGCAGCCATTTCCGAGCCAGCCGACCTTCAACCCCCAGCCGTTCGAGGGCATGGGCGGTCTCGGCGGATTCCCGAGGATGATGCCGAAGAAGGGCCTCGGTTCAGGTTTCGGCATCGGCCACTTCGGCGTACAGCCGTTCGTGCCGGGCCAGAGCGTCGTCAAG
>NZ_JBLYIG010000737.1:0-2363 GCF_049222245.1 Nitrospira sp. BLG_2
GGGCATAGGGATCGGGGGTCACGGTAATCTGAGATACGTTCATGCAACCTCCTTTCCGCTCGTGTCAGCGACGACGCCGCCTGCCCGCGAGCATGAGCCGGGACGCGCGGTCGGATCAAATGGTTGTCGTGGCGCAGGCAGCGCGCACTCCATTCCTCTCGGTGAATGACGGCACGCGACCGTTCTCTTGTCTCCCGGGACATGTGGAATGATGTTGCGCCACAGATAGGAGGACGTCGGATTGCCATGAAGGAACACGATCGGATCGCCTTCTCCGACATCCACATAGCTCATGTCTGTGTCCAGCACGCGCACCCGTTGTCGTGGGTGTGCATCAACGCTCGCAATAGTCGGCATATGAATTGTGTCGTGCATGTTGTCCTCCATGGCTGGTCGGCTCACAACTACCCCTTCTGCCCGTGGGCTTGATCCATCCAGAACACTTCCCAGATGTGGCCGTCCGGGTCCTCGAAGCTCCGCGCGAACATGAAACCATAGTCCTTGGGGAGTCTGGCTCCTTTCCGCCCGCTTTGATCGCCTTGCCGGCCACCTCGTTCACCTTCTCCTTGCTGTCGACGGCAAGCGCGGTGAGCACCTCCGTTGTCTCGTGGGCGTCGGCGATCGCTTTTCGTAAACTCCTTCGCTTTGTCATGCGCCAGCAGCATCGCGTAGATGTCCTCGCTCATGTCCATGCAGGCGCGGACTTGTCTGTGAACCGCGGGTTGAACGCAAATCCGAATCGACTTGAAGAAGCCATCGACTTGTCGAGTCCTGGACGGGGAGATTGACCAAAATCTTGCTGATCCTTTGCGACTCTTTCCTGCAGTGACGGGATTCGTCGGGCTCTTGCGCACACGACGATGGCTATTCCGCCGCCTCCCACGCAGGATTCCAGGCGATCTCCCACAAATGCCTGTCGGGGTCCTGGAAATAGCCCGCATAGCCGCCCCAGAACGTGTCTTGCGCCGGCTTGACGATGATCGCCCCGGCCTGGCGCGCCTGCTCCATGACAATGTCCACTTCCTTCTTGGACGAGACGGTATGTCCGAGCGAGAACTCAGTAGCGCTGGGCTTCTCCAAAGACAGCCCGGAGTCTCGCGCCAGACTCTGGCGCGGCCAGAGCGCGAGCTTCACTCCGGCCTCTAAATCAAAGAAGACCACTGCGCCGTGCTCGAACTCCGTTCCGATGATGCCCTCCGTCTTCAGCCCCAGACCGTCGCGATAGAAACGCAGGGACCTGTCCAGATCATCGACGCCGACGGTGATGACGGAGATGCGTGGCTTCATGGCAAGGTCCCTTCGCGTGTCAGCCTTCAGGCGCAGTTCCTCGTGTGGAACCGTCTCTCACTTCCTCCATGCTCTGTAGACCATCATCCGGATGCCGCCGTCCATCACCTCGCTCACGAGCGTTGGAGCCCGAAGATGACGGGGACTCTCCTCAAAGTTCATCATCGCCGGTAGATAATGATTCAGGCTCTTCCGGAAATCGTGTGGGTGAAGTTGATGACTCCGGCTGACGTTGGACCCGTTGCATCCAGAAAGGCAACGGGTTCCCCGACACTCGGGTTGCGTCATGATGCGTTGGCGTCAGGAGGCCGTTCCTGGTCGTCCTGTCGGCCACCGCGACTGTGAGGCGACGCCGGAGCGTCAAGCCGTCGCGGTGGCACCAGGATCAACCTGCATTCGCCCCGTTCCCGCCATGACGCGAACCCTCTGTGTCCGCCCTTCCAGCCGGGGCTGGCACGATGGCACCTCGTCCGATGGCCCGCACAATTTCCGGAAAAGCCCTTGGGCTGCTCTGCAGGCATTGGGGTGGCTTCAGGGTCGGCATGGGGGTGACGCTGCCTTCGCTGAAGAAGCGGGGCCCCACCGGGGGTTTGTCGAGCAGGAAAGCCGAAAGTGACCAAGGCACCACGGCCGCAGACCGTGGCCGTAGGAATTTCGGACGGGTTTCCGCTCGGCAAGCCCCGTTAGGGGCGCTCTGAGAGGTGCGGCAGAACAAGCCCCATGCCGACACTCAACTTGAGTCACCCACACAAAATCCTGAAGAGCCTAAAGACTTATCGTCTCGGTGCTTGGACCATATCTTAAACGCTTGAGTCAGTAATTCTTGGGCTTCCTCCTCTCGGTGCGCTTTTTTGAGGACAAAGGCCAAGGCTTCTAAGTTGGCGGCTACATCCAAGTGGCCGGGGCCAAACACCTTTTCATTGATCTTCAGCGAGAGCCGGAGCTGGTGTTCTGCCTCGGCATACCGGCGCTGCACGGCATAGAGGCCTCCTAGTTTGCTCAGAAGCATCGCGATGTGAGGATGGTCCGGGCCCAGGGCGTTCGATGTGATCTCTAGTGATGCCTTTAGCAGGCGT
>NZ_JBLYIG010000738.1:0-3636 GCF_049222245.1 Nitrospira sp. BLG_2
CGAAGCGCATGGCGGAGCTGCAGGTGCACGCCTACCGGACGCAGTATGGGATGGAGAATTTTGCCATTGTGCGGCCGTCGAATGTCTATGGCCCCGGGGACAATTTTGACCCCGAGAACGCCATGGTGGTGCCGACGCTAATGCATCGCATCGACAACAAGGAGGATCCCGTCGTTGTCTGGGGAGACGGCTCTGCGATCCGCGACATCGTCTACAGCCGCGACGTGGCAGAAGGTGTTGTCTTGGCTTTGCATCATGGCACCAAGGGGCGCTACGTCAATCTCGGCGCAGGGCGCGGCTACACCGTGCGCGAACTGGTCGAGACCCTGCACAGCTTCCTCTCCTTCAACTACACGTTCGATGCTTCCAAGCCGTCCGGCTTCCCGAAGCGGGTCATGGATATCTCGCTGGCGCGAAAGCTCATCGACTACAGCCCCAGCACGACACTGCAGGACGGTCTGAGGGCTACATGGGACTGGTACATTGCTCACCGCGACGAATACAAGCAGAAGAAGAACTACTTTAAGAGCTAGGGCGCTGGCCACGCAGTCCTTTTACGTTCGATTTCGGTGCGTTCAAGAAAAGCGGCGAGCATCACCGCCGCGCAGCAGCAGGAGCTGATGAAGCCCCAGCCAGGCTCTAGACGGAATATTCTGCCGTTTCAACGCGACCCGAACTGCAATTGCCTTCGTTCGCGGTCATTTGGTTACCGAACTGTCACAATCGTCGAATAGGAGTCAGTTGATGAGTGATCGCGCAGCATCCGGGACAGCCGCTCAACCTGACAGAACGGGGTTGCTTGACCGCCTGTCTAGGACGCGTGCCGCCGTGCTCGCGCAGATTGCGGAAAGAGACCGCGATTTCCCGTCTCGCCGTATTACAAGCTATCCATGGCAGACAGTTACCAGGATGCTGCAATACATCCGTGATCTGACTCCGGAGAACCTGCTGGATATCCGCATTCACACGGATCCCTTCATTGGGACCTTGTCCGCGAGATTCTGGCTCAGCAAGACTGCGTCCGACTTCGAATCACTCTATCGTTTTTATGGCGAAGGCGTGCCAGATGCCTACTGGGCATACGAGCCCGAGTTGCCGGCGCTAGCCGGCACTGATTATGGATATCGGATCGGCGGCCGCCTGCTGAGCGATGTGGCAACGGAATATCAGCGATATGTGTGCAATCTGTATCGCCTAGGAATGTTTCAGTTGATGGAACAAACTGTCCATCGTCCGGTCGTGCTGGAAATAGGAGCGGGGCATGGAGGCTTCGCGCAACTCTTTGCTGCAATATGTCGACGATCTCATTGCTACGTAATCGTAGATTTGCCGGAGACACTGCTTTTCTCCGCAATTTTCCTGAACGTGCACCACCCTGATAAGCGAATCTATACGTACGCGCCGGGCGATGACCTCGAGGGTGTTATCGCGGATCGCGATGCCTATGACTTCATCCTCGTGCCGGATTATCATCTGTCACGCCTCGGCGGTCTTGAAAGACTGGATACTGCGTTCAACCACGTATCCTTTCCCGAGATGCCTTCGGAGATCTTGCGAGAGTATTTGCGGTTTATCCGGGCGCGCTTGGACGGCTACCTCATATCCGTGAACTACCGGGGCGTGCCGGATACTGGGCGTGCGCACGTCGACGAGGTTCTATCGGAGTACTTCACGCTTTCCCCGACGATGGCGGATCTTGCGGCTTTGCTTCATTCGAACAATCAGGTGATCAATGACATTAACTGTCGTCCCACAATCGTCTGCTCCTCCTCCATCGAGCGGCGACGGCAGATTGCCGGCCGGCACCTGCACGACTTGATTGGCACTACAGGACAACGGTACGTGTGCAGTTTCCAGCAGGACGCGTCCATCCTTAGCCTGCGTGGGGAAAAACGCGTATCTCGCGGTTGGCGGCGCATCATCAAGCGACTCGCGCGCCGTACTCCGGTGGTCCGGCGCCTCATTCGATGAAGTCGCGGGAGGACCATTGCGCGGTTTCAAATTTCAGCAATGAAATGGTATCCAAACGGGGTTTACGGACAAACCTGCAGGCGGTGCCCACGTGCTGACCGGAGACTGGCGATTAGTGCTGCCCCAATTGCTGGTCTTCGTGCGAGTAGTAGATGATCTGACTTCCCAAGTGGTCGAAGCGTGTCGGTACGAGGAGTAGCTTGTGCAGTGCCGCGGCGACGCGCGGCTGCTCTTCAGGCCTGACAAATAGAAGCAGGAATCCACCTCCTCCAGCGCCCAAGAGCTTCCCACCGAGCGCGCCAGTGCTGCGCGCCGTTTCGTACATCGCGTCAATATCGCTGGTGGACACTCGCGAAGACATCCTGCGCTTGAGCCGCCACTGCTGATCAAGCAGCCGCCCGAAATCTTCCAGGCGGTCCTGTTTCGCGGTAAGCACCGCTTCGGCCTCACCGACTAGTGCAACCATGTCGCGCAACTCCTGCACGCGGTTCGAGATCTGCGCGATCTGATCCTTGGCAACTTCCGACGCGATTCGGGAGAGTCCGGTAAAAAACAGCATGATGTGATGCTGCAGGCGCTCAAGACGCTCCGGTCCGACAATAAGCGGCGTCACCGCGATTTCGTTCGCGCCGCCAAACTCGATGCGGTTGAGCCCGCCAAAGGCTGCGGCCGTCTGGTCCTGCGATCCAACGTGCTCGCCGATCCGATCCTGCTCCACACGGATTGCATTTATCGCGAGCTGACGCTTGGTCGGCATTTCGTGCTTGAGCGCGTATAGCGCGTGCAGAAGGCCGACCGTGAAAGTCGAACTCGACCCCAACCCGGATCGGGCCGGCAGGTCGGCATGGTGGACGAGGTCCACGCCACGCTCGATCTCCATGAAGCGCAGGCTCTCGCGCACGGATGGGTGTTGGATCTCATCCAGCGTGCGCGTCTCCTCCCGCTTGTAGTAGCGGATCAGGTACTTGAAATCATGGAACGGCGGAAGGTACCGGCAGGTGATGTAGCAGTACTTGTTGATGGCGGTACTCAGTACGGCACCACCGTGCTCGCGGTACCAGGCGGGGTAATCCGTGCCTCCGCCGAAAAAGGAAACGCGAAACGGCGTCCTGCTGATGATCATCGGGCGCCCGCGGCGTCAGTCGACAAAATGTCCGGCCTCGTCCCGCTGCGACAGGGTCGGGTTCTTGATCGGCCACCAGAGCTTGAGCTTCGGGTCGTTCCACTTGTATGTGAACTGGCCCTTCGGGTTGTAGTAGGTCGTCTGCTTGTAGTGGAAAATCGCCTGCTTGCTCAGCACCACGTGGCCGTTGCCGTGTTTGGGCGGAATCAGCACCTGCAGCCGGTTGGCATCCGACAGCACGAACGACTGCCACTGGCCGAAGTCCTTGGAGTCGGTGTCACAGTTCACCACCATCAGGTAGAACTTGCCGTACATGCACGACACAAGCTTCCAGGTTTCGGCGTCGCCATGGATCCCCCGCAGCACGTTCTGAGACGACACTGAGATGTCGTCCTGCACGAACTTCACCGCGACGCCATGCTCCGCATACAGCTTGTCGTTGTAGGTTTCGACGTACTGCCCACGGAAATCTTCAAAAATCTCGGGCTTGATCAGAAGTACGCCGTCCAATTTCGTCTTGGTAACTTGCATTTCCGCCTCGT
>NZ_JBLYIG010000739.1:0-1988 GCF_049222245.1 Nitrospira sp. BLG_2
ACAATCAAACGAAGTCGTAGATAAGCCTTATTCTGTCCCTGGAAGGCCAGGGAATAGCCCGTATTAGTTTCCTCGTGTAAGCATCATACATATCAAGGACTTGCTCTATTTCACCATGAACCTGGAAGAGTATAACGAGCCATTCGTCCTCAGATTCAGGATCATTCTCCACCTTGACCTCAATATTAGTAAGGTCATGAAACGATTGTTGGGCTAGTCGAAGCGCACGTTGGAAATGATCAATGATCTGTCGTTGTGCGCAAAAAGTAAGAACCTCGTCTGAAAGGAGTACGCTTCGTGCCTGGGAATGGACTCGTACGTTACCTGATGTGACGATCGAACCATTCGACCAGAGCACATTACGCACGCCCAAGCTAAGGTTGGATATTGCAATGTTTCTAGAATCAAGATATTCCGTTGGACTTAGTTGAGCAAAGCAGGTTGTAGCAGTAACAGTTGCACTAGAAACGTCGGTCACGTAGTTGACTGTCGAGAGTATTCCTTGCCCGCCCCAGACATCACGTGTTGGAGCGACTCGGTGGGTAAGCACCGTAGATGGCGTAACTCCCGGGATGGAAATTAGGTGACGTTGCCGGTGAGCAGGCTCTTCAGATGCTGCACTCATCGTATATAGGGGTCTATAGAGTGAGCCAGCGTGTCTATTTCTCGTGATGATGTCTTCTGTATCGTATCCAGTCATAGCTACGCCTTCCGGTTCCAGACCGTCTTTTGCACATCAGAATTAGTCAGGTCAGAGAACCCCCTTACTATCCACTCACGACTAAGCGCAAACCATTCCTTGACGTGATCGAGTTCAGAGATTCCAGGAATGCCTCTCGCGGTGAGTTCGAAAAGGAGCGTTGGCGCATTATCTTTGATGCGTCTTGCCTGTCTTAATGATACATGAAGCCGACCCAGTCTGTTGGGGAGCAGGAAGGACGTTTTCCAAGAAAGTGACTCAGGAATTGGTAGAAAATCGTGTCCCTTTCGCCAAACAATGTCTGGGAATATACCTGTAATCTCTTCTGCAATAGTGTGGTTTTCATGAACTGGGATGTGATTGATATATGTCAATTCTAGCTGATTCAGCTTAGGCTTAGAGATGTTTTCAGACCGACAGAATTCGGAAAATCTTTCCCACGCTTGAAAAAACTTTTGAGAGACTACGTTGAATCTCGGGTAGATGTCGTCATCGGTGACTCGTTTCCAGTTATGGAGGAATCGATCACTCTGAACCTGCATTACCCAGTTTTCCTGCGCATCCAAGAAAAAGAGTCTTGGAAGCGGCGCTTCCTGCAGAAGTTCGAGCGTGGGTTGTTCCGTTTTGGCCTCTTGATCGAACCTTTCGATGACTGGGGCAAGAACTGGCATTTCCTTAAACTTTGGATAATCTGCTTTGATCGCTTGCCAAAAGAGGCCGATCAAAGGAGTCCGCAGTTCAGGGAGAGGAGAGAACTGAACACCATAGACCACTTCGATTACTGGTGGTCTTTCGTAATCAGGGAGGGGATTCGTTGTTCTGTCTGACATTAATAAGAAACAGTCGGCGAGTTCACAGAAACAGCGGCTCATTATGAGCTGAAATGGAGGCGATTGGCAATGTCGAAGTTTGTTCGGTCTAGGAAATGGTTGCATTACACTCCTGGCTCCTAACCTTGCCCTCTTAGGAGCAATGAATAATTTGATGATCAGCCTTGCTCGCTGGGTTCGGCTTTCCGAAGGGGCAACCTGGTCGATATTCCACTGCGCGCGTCCAACGAGGGCTACTCAATAAATGCTCCTTCAAAGTGTGTCTCTCCGGAAGCGCACTCGTGCCGGTCCAACTGCGGCCATCGATTCACGGTTCGCGGCTTGCATGCTCCTTCCAAACTTGGTTGGTTCTCTTCTCACCGGAAGGTGGCCTGATTGATCTCAAGCTGCGCGCGTCGCGACCCGTTGCATCAAACCAAGAGCAATGGGTCCCCCGGCACCGCCCTTATATTTCTTCC
>NZ_JBLYIG010000740.1:0-2452 GCF_049222245.1 Nitrospira sp. BLG_2
CAACCATATTGAAGCCTTTTTTGGATCAGAACACCCCGATAGGGGTATTCCCCTTCGATATTTATCGGTCATCTACCATTTACAAGGGGAGTATCAGCATGCACATCACCTGCTTGAGGAGGCTTTGAAATTACAAAGCCACACCCTTCAGCATGGACATCCTTCCCAGGCAGGGATATTAGCCGAGTTGGCCATTTCCTCCATGGCCCTTGGCAATTTTCCAAAGGCTCTGGAGTATCTTCAACGGAGCATATCGGCAGAAAATGTGCTCATCAGGAACGTCCTGAACGCGACAATTTCTGAGGAGCAAAAACTGTCTTTCTTTCGCACTGTCTCAAAGAATGTAGATATTGCACTTTGTCTGATTGTTGAAAAGTTTTCGCATGATACGAGTGTAGTGCAGAGTGCATGGGAATGGGTCCTTCTCCGAAAAGGCATGGTTTTCGATGCCGTTGTCCAGAGAAGACAAGCTCTGTATCGTCAGCTCTCTCCTAAAGCTCAAAAGCTGGTTAAAAATTTGAGCAGATTATTGGGTAATCTGTGCCATCTATATCTTCATCAAGGCAGAAGATTTGAGCAAGATGGTCAAGCGACTAGCCTTAGGCTGAATGTTCTTGAGAGCGAAATCGAACGAGTCGAAGCTGGGCTTTTTGAAGAAAGTGAGATGGCTGCATTTGAATTGGGTTATCACGGGCTAACCTTTGATCACGTAATGCAGAGGCTTATGCCTGACACAGTTCTAGTCGACTTCATCAAGATAAAAGGGTTCGATTTTGAAAGTCAGGTCTTCGGTTCTGATCGCTATGTAGCCATTGTGATCGCGCCGCATTACTCTGTTCAAATCGTTGAAATTGGACTGGCTCGCGATATAGAGCCTCTCGTAAGAACGGCTTTAAACGGCATTCAAGAAGAAATACAGATTCTCCATCTCGGCAAGGCAAATCATCACGTAAGAAACGTTCTAAAAGATCTCTATGTTCGACTATGGGAGTCTCTTGAGAATTGTGTAGGCAAGGCCAAGAAAATTTTCATTAGTCCGGATGGGTTACTAAATTTGATCCCATTTGCAGCATTGATTTCTCCAAATGATGAATTTCTGATGCAACGACATGCCATCGCCTATTTGACTTCGAGCAAAGATCTTATTCGACCGAATCCTGTGGTGAGTCCTCCAGAACATGAATTGTTTCTTGTCGCCAATCCAGACTTTGGTAAGGGAGACAAATATCCACCGTTGGCAGGAACGATGGTCGAAGCAGAACGCATCCCGGCAATCCTTCCAGGGGGTTCTACAAAGAAAATTGTCCTCTATGCGAAAGATGCGACTAAAGCTGCCCTGAAACGGGCTAGGCCTTCAAAGATTGTTCACCTTGCTACACATGGGTTTTTTCTTCCGAAATCCTTTTCATCTCTTGCACAACGAAGTGCACATGGGCTTCTTAGGTCTGGCTTGGCCTTCGCTGGCGCTAATCGTTGGTATGGAAAGGAGGGAACTCGAGGGGATAATGGTCATTTAACCGCTCTGGAAGTGACTGGCATGGATCTTTATTCGACTAGACTAGTAGTTCTTTCTGCATGTCTCACAGGTGCGGGACATATTCATGATGGAGAGGGCGTCTTTGGATTACGCAGGGCCTTTGCTTTAGCTGGGGCCAGGAGTCTGATGATGAGTCTGTGGAATATTACTGATGAAGATACCCCTCACCAATTAATCAGGAACCCCGAGGTGAAGAAGAGCATGGCAGAAGCCGATAGTGCATACAGCCATGCCAGCTTCCGGGAAATCGATCCGTGCGTGGAGCCGGTATTCGACTGAAAGAGATTATCGGTTCTCAAGCACGTACCCCACACCACGAATGGTATGGATCAATTTCTGCTCGAAAGGATCATCGACCTTGCTGCGCAACCGGCGTATCGCCACGTCAATGACGTTGGTATCACTGTCGAAATTGATGTCCCAGACCATCTCGGCAATCAGTGTGCGGGATAATACCTCTCCCGTGCGCCGCATTAGCAGCGATAGAAGTGCAAATTCCTTGGGGGTAAGGTCGAGGCGGCTCCCATTGCGTGTGACTTTTTGGCGTCCAAGTACTATTTCCAGATCGGCAATTTTCAGGATTTCACTATACAGGACCGGCGTGCGCCTCAGTAGCAGACGAACTCTTGCCAGCAGTTCGGAAAAAGCAAATGGTTTTATCAGGTAATCGTCGGCACCGAGCTCCAGTCCTTTTACCCGGTCGCTCACAGTATCCCGGGCAGTCAGGAAAAGTACGGGTGTCCGCTTGTCTTCCTTGCAGCGCAGCACCGAAAGTATAGACCAGCCATCCCGCTCCGGCAGCATTACGTCCAGGATAATGAGGTCATAGTCTATGTCAAGCGCAAGAAGCAGACCTTCATCACCATCCTCGGAAGTGTCGACAACATACCCAGCTTCAGACAATCCCTTCTTAAG
>NZ_JBLYIG010000741.1:0-24246 GCF_049222245.1 Nitrospira sp. BLG_2
ATCGCCGTCTACAACATGTGGTGAATATGTGGTGCCTTTAGTTGGCAGTGTGACTTCTGTTTGTGATCCGAAGCTTGTGTCCATTTGGGTAGTTTTAGTATTTACCCAAACACCTACTGTTGGGCTATACGCGCTACTACCGACATAAAGAAAAGTGCCATCATTATAGATAGCTCCAGACTGTCTTCGACTGCCAGGGCCAGGGGACCATAGATTTGTACTACTAACTTCTAACATGGTGGATGTGTCAGTTTTAAGAACTAGCCCTGCGTTAGCGTCTGTAATTGGTAAATCCGAATGAGTTGTAAATACATATCCACCTAGAACAGTGCAAGCAAGTGTATTTTCTTTGCTTAGAGTTGCAACGGCAGTTTGGGCAAAAGGTGAAATAGTGGTTTTCACCACTCTTCCTGCTGCCGCTGCTGGCGCACTTGTATTGTAGATGTATGTGCCGTCTGTAACGAAATCTAAACAGTTATCATTACCAGAGGTAAATGTTACATTAGCTCCTCTAATTAATGGCATTTTCCTCCTTATGAATAAGTATCATATTTACCTGATATGGTTATAACCGTGTCAACATCGAGTGTGTAAGATGTTCCAACCCCACTGGTAGTCACTTTCCACACTTTACCATTATAATCATTAACCCACAAATTGCCGTCTGGTCCTTCACAAATATTTGTGGTATCATTTAAGTTAGCACCTGTTAAAGTATAAGTAGCTGATATTGACCCGCCTGTTGTGATTTTGAATACTTTATCAGTTGCATCTGTGACCCATAATAAACCATCTGGTCCTTCACAAATACCTCGCGGAAATAGTCCAGTAGCAGCATATGATGTAGGCGTTCCAGCAGTTGTGACTTTCCAAACTGCGCTTACACCGTCAGCCACCCACAAATTACCATCTGGACCACTACAAATGCCGTAAGGGGTTGAGGATGGTAAGGAATAAGAAGTGGCCACACCAGTTGTAACATCTACAGTCCACACCAAACTAGCATTGTCAGCTACCCACAAATTGCCGTCAGGTCCATTACAAATGTCCCATATAACAGCACTAGGTAGTTGGACATAAAATATTGTCTCGCCAGTAGTTATATCTATTTTCCACACATAATCCGAAAGGCCATCCGCCATCCACAAATTTCCATCAGACGCCTCGCATATAGTTTTAGGGGTTAAAAATGAAATTAGATTATATGCGGTTGAAACACCACCAGTTGTGACCTTGATTCCATGATTTCTAAAGTCTGCTACCCATAAGTTAAAGTCTGTTAAACTTCTAGAAATTGCTCTTGGTGAACTGAGTGGTGATGTAATTACAAAATAAGGAGTCCCTACACCTAACGTTGTGACCTTCCAAACTTTGCCAAACGATGCTCCTCCTCGATCTGCAACCCACAAGTTGCCATCAAATGGACCTTCGCAAATACCCATTGGTTCACAATTAGACAATGACAAGGTATAGGATGTAGGTGTACCAGCATGTGTTACATTCCAAACTTTGCCAAGTTGGTCCGATACCCACAAATCGCCAAAATAACAAATTCCTGTTGGAATTGCGAGAGAGCCTAGTGAATACGCTGTTGCCACACCCAATGTTGTCACTTTCCACACTTGGCCGCTTGCAGCAGTATCACATAGCCATAAATTACCATCAAAACCACTGAAGCAAATCCCTGTTGGGGTTCCACCTGTTAATGCATATGAAGTTCCACTCCCGCCGTATGTTACTTTCCATACAAAGCCAGTTGCATCAGCAACCCACAAATCACCAGCATAGTCAACAATACCTGTGAAAATTCCCCCTATGAAATATGGAGTGCCTGTTCCAGAAGGCGTCACTTGCCAAACATAACCGTCTCTAGCACATACATAAAAATTACCATCAGAAGCAGCACAAATGCCTGAAAGCGGTTCGCTAAGAGATAGCAAGTAAGGCGTAGCAACACCTGCGGTAGTCATCTTCCAGACGTACCCAAGATTATCACACATCCATAAATTACCATCTATGGCGGTGCCGTCGCATATGCTGTTTGGCTGAGGTGAAATTGGAGAATGATCTGTGAAAGCAGGAGTAGTTGTAGTCTCCCAAATTCTATAGTTATAAAAATCTGTGATCCATAAATTACCATCTGAACCTACTGTTATATCTCCCAAAGTTCCATTGGTTTGTGGGCCTAAACCAAAAGTGGTATCGGCTTGACTGTTGTACCAAGAAATTGCCCCTGCCGTAGTAACCTTCCATAATCTTTGTTCAAAGCCATCATTGACCCATAAATTACCATCTGGTCCGCTCACAATTGCTTTCGGACGTGCAAGACAGATAACATCACCTGTCAAATTATAAACCATAAACTTGAAAAACTGTGGGACTGAATCCACTAACACGCTGCCTATGTACTGATTCGCTGTATTAGTGGCTGCGGCTCTGGTCCATTGCACCCTTAACAGTTCCGCATTATTGATATCAGGATCATCGTAGGTTATGCCGCCGTCTACGCTCTTTAATAAATACAAATAAACATATGGAGTTCTGCTTGTGGGAGCAGTTGCGGCTAGGGGTATTGTGACAGAAAACTGTACTTCTATGGTCATATACCCTGTGGATGTATTGTTATAAGCAGCAGATACAGCGGTGCTGCCATTTGCTAAGCCATTTAAGTTAATACTTAGATCAATATTGGAATTAAATGTTTGTGTTCCTGTGATAGCCACAATACCCCTTTATGATATTTCGACGGTTTTGGCACAATACTTAATGTAATGATTACTTCCTGTCGAATCTAATGCACCACCTGTGTTATTGACAACCATAATCTTGAAAAACTGTGGTAATGATTCAACCCTTACGCTAGATGTATACGCGGTCGTTGCAGCAGGTGTGCTTATTTGCCTCATTAATTCTGGATTATTAATGTTTGTGGAGTCATCGTAATCTGTGCCACCATCTACAGAACGCAGGATGTAAACCGAAACAGTCGGAGTACCTGCAATTGTGCCTGTAGTAATTTTTATTTGAAATTCTGCCGCCAGAAAACCATTGGTTGAATTATCTATGGCATTGGAAACTGCCGTGCTACCATTAGCCAAACTTGCCAATGTTATTGTGACGGTTTGATTGGCTGTGTAAACTTGCTTCGCTGTTGCCATTCTTCTCCTTAAAATACTTGTAATACTTTGCTGGCATATTTAATGTAATGATTGCTGCCAGTTGAGTCTAGGGTTCCGCCCGTGCCATTATAAACCATGAACTTAAATATAGCTGGCAAATTCTCGATCCTTATGCTCGACTTATAGGTTGTATTGATCGCTGGCGTATAAAGAATTTGCAGCAGTTCAGGATTGTTCGCTTTGATTGTTGCAGCAGTTGTAACGGCTTGGCCTGGACCTAGCACTGTATCGAATACTCCAGATGTACTGCCATCTGTTGTCCTTAATAAATAAATTCCAACTCCCGCCTCGTCATACAAACCACCTGTGCTAACCGTCCCGCCAGTTCTAATTTGAACTTGAAGGTCCATAGACATATAGCCGCTACTTGTATTATCAATGGCGTTTGATATAGCTAAACCAAAGTTAGCCAGACTAGCAATAGTGATCGTCGCCGCCTGATTATTAGTGTAAACCCATTTTGCTGTAAGTGCCATCAACCTTATATATGCAAAAATTCTTCTTTTTGTCTAAATTGAACCAACAGCGATTGTACTACCGATTGGTGTTGAAAAAATTCTGGCTCCTGCGTATTATGTGGTAGCCGCACTCTTGCGGTTTCCTTTTGACATTGCCGATTTTCGTAGTATGGTAGTGGATGGCACTTTGCCACTACTGTTCTTTGAAAACTCGGAATCCACTGGCTTCGCTTGGAGCTACTGAAGTTCTGGTCACTATCTGGCAACAACCGTGTCTTTGTAGGGAAATCAAAGACTAGGTATCGCTCGTTGCTACCCACATGAGGAACTGCCATTGTACCTGTGTGGGACAACCCAAACCCAAACCAGAAGGCAGGCAATCAATGCGAGCGAATCGTCTGAGTAAGACTGAATTGAAGGAAATGTGTGAAATTATGTCCATCGGTAATACGGCGCTTCGTGAGTGCGCTGCTATGATGGGCATGAATGCACGCGACTTTCGCGGGAAGTTGTTTAACGATGAACTAGACACTTCCGCCCTTACCCCTGAACAGATCGAGAAGTTGGAAGCGGCCAAGCCGCTTATCAACGCCGTTCGTGAGAAGTGCGAAGAACCAGTCCTCGCCAACTTCCAGCGACTAATTGCTGAACAGTCATGGCTTGCAGCACGCAACACCGCTGATGCCACAAATGCACGGGAAGAGTTCATGCAGGAAGGCAATCTAGCGGTTCTGCATGGTATCTATGGCTACACTGATACCAAGATTGCTCTATCTACCTATATGTGGCAAGCGATTCGCCACAGTATCTTCGATACTGTGAATCACCTGAACCCGCTTTGCCCATTGACTAACGAGGCTCTGGACCTTGTTAGTCGCGTTCAGGAAATCAAGGGTAATAACCCTGATATGTCTGATGAACGAGCAGTAGAAATCCTGGGATTTACCTCCAGCGAAAGCGAAGTCTTCTTCCGTGCGACCACTCGCGTTGTAAATGAAGACTGGAACCATGATACTCCAGTGGTCGGTCTGCCTGGTTCCACTAAGAATCATGCCGACGACTACACTGCGAATCGCAAGTGCGTTGACCGAGACTTCAAGGAAGTCTTCTTCGTGCGTAAGGAAGCGCGTCAGGCTATCAAGGATGCTGACCTGAGTGATTTTGAGTTGGCGTGCGTGATGGGTGAAGTCTTCCCTTATCATGGCTGGAAGGAAGACGTTGCCAGCAAGCATATCAATCCGCGAACGGGAGAACGGTTCACCCGTCAGAACGTTCAATATGCGCTTGAGCGGGCAATGAATAAGATTCGGCAGGCTTACTTGACTCCACCCAAGGTTCATCTGGAGAATCCAGCAGTCGATAATTTCTTCGATGAATGGGACGCGGAGCGGGCAGTCCAAAAGGATTTGGAATCCCGTGGTAAGTCCGAACAATAAATACCCAAAAGGGGGCTATACATAGTAGCCCCCTTTTGGTATAATATGGCTTCCAAAATAGGAATTAAATATGTCTACTGTAGAATCTGCCGTTTGGGGTAAGAATAAGGCAAAGCAAGGCATTGCGCCTGCGGTCGCTCTCTGTAATCCCAAATACCCCCATAACGTCGGAGCCGCATTACGGGCCTGCTCATGCTTCGGATTCAAACAATTATGGTTCAGCGGCAACCGCGTACCGATGGAAGCCAACAAGGATAAGGGATATAGACTCCCCCGCGAAGAACGGATGAAAGGCTATAAGGAAGTAGACCTTATTAACTACGACTACTTCTTTGACCAGTTTGATCGCACGGTTACTCCTGTTGCCGTGGAGTTGCGAGAGAATTCAGAATTACTTCCGCAATTCGTCCACCCCGAAAATCCGCTATATGTATTCGGACCAGAAGACGGCAGCATTCCGCAAGTGGTCTTAAAGCACTGCCATCGCTTCGTGGTGATCCCGACCGCCCATTGTGTCAATTTGGCTGCTGCTGTATATCTGATTCTATATGATCGGATGCAGAAGCGTATTGCCGAAGGCATAGAACCTATGCGACCAATGAGCGAGTATTTGAAAGAACAACGTGGATTCATTGAAAGTGATTTTGATGACCTGTTTGAATAAATAGGTCATGGAAGAATTACAGCACCAATTAAAGAAAAAACTCGCTGCATTGGAATCATCGACCGTTGAAGCGCAGGCACTATCCAACTCAATGCAGAAGCAAATGGGCAATCTGCAATGCCTGGAACTTCATACTTTGGTCACATTACTAACCAAAATTTCAGACCGCTTAACCTTGATCGAGAAAGATTTAATCTTGATTAAGGTAGATGTTGAAAGATTAAATAAAGTCATAGAGGGAAAGTGATGAATCTCCATGTTCACGGTCGGCACCTGGGCAATGCCCGATTTGATCCTAAGAACATTGTCTCCAACTTCGCCGTCCATGAAGACAACGTAACGTTGCGGCTGGATGATAAGGCTAATCTGGCCTGGTGGCTGGAAGTTGACATTCCCAAGGAAGTCCTCCAGCAGCTTCTCAAGGAAATGGAACTAAACGAACATGGGGCTTGATCGCTTCGTATTGTTTGATAAAGAAAAGCCCACGTTGGAAGAATTGAAACTAATTCTTGAAGACTACCTGGGTGGGCTTGGCAACATTGACTACCAAGAAAATTGCTGGTTTGTAATCTTCCCTGGTGCGCCATCATTTCCATTCAAGCGGTCGCACCCTGACCATGCTTGGGCTGGGGCGAGCCTACATAGCGAACGTTGGTTTGAAGTCTACGTTGGTTCCCTGAATCAAGAGCATGGCGAGAATATGGGACCAAATGTAGATATCATCACTCGCTTTCAGGATGAAATTATTGGCAATATAGCCGATGGCTTTGCCAAACTATTGAGAAGGTTTTACAAGGCAAAGTCCGATGAAGAATAAAAAGAAACAAATACGGGATGATTTCCGCGATGCAGTTTATGAACGCGACGGTCATCAGTGCGTCATGTGCGGCAAGCGTGAATGTAAGTTAGATGCTCACCATATTCAGGATCGCCACCTGATGCCGAATGGCGGTTATGTCCTAGAGAACGGCATTACACTTTGCGCTGGCATAGATCAAAATAATTGCCACTGGAAGGCTGAACAGTACCACGCTACAGGCTTGGCTTACCCTGGATTCAGTCCAGATGATTTATTTCAGAAAATCAACTCTAACTTGGACAAAGCAACCGAGGCTAGTCTAAGGCTAGAATAAACAACTGCCATTGTACCTTGTCGAGTAGACAAGTGGAGAGACACTATGGCTGGTCAGCGTTATCTTGAGTTTTTCAATCCGTCTTTGGGTAAGATGCCTTCCGTAGAAGCACGCAAAGCATACTTGGACCCGTCTAACCCTGTTTCCCCTTACTTCGGCTTCATCGGCAATCGCCGTGCCGTGGATAAGCTCATTCGCATCGACTTTGAGGCGCTTGGTCGTTTTAATCATGCCTGCAATGACCTGAATATTGCGTTCATCGGTCAGGCTGGTTGTGGTAAGACCGAACTTGCGCGTCGTCATGCAAAGGCTAATAAATTGCCTTTAGTTGAGATTTCCCCGAAGTCCGTGAAGCAGGCGCATGATGTTTTCCGTTTGATGGCGGCTGCGTGCGAACAGGCGAAATTGCCGCTTATCGAACTTGGTCGGGAAGATAATTATGTCCCACCGCCCATTAATGTTTTCATTGATGAAGTTCACGCTCTGTCTGCGCCTGTCGTTGACGGGTTGCTCAAAGCGACGGAACACAATGATGCCATGTTGGTTACGGAAAAGGGCGTCACGGTCAATTGCAAGAATGTTCACTGGATGATTGCTACAACTGACCGTGGCAAGTTGTTCGATGCTTTCGATACGCGGTTTACGAAGTGTATCCTCAATCTTTACACCAAGGATGAGGTTGCAAAGATTGTTCAGGTTAATAACCCTGAATGGGATATGAGCGTTTGCCGTCTGGTTTCTCATTTCTGCGGTCGCGTTCCGCGTGAAGCGTTGGCTTTTGCGCGGGAAATGCGTCTGGAACACAATATGAATCCTTATGAGCCGTGGACTAAGGTGGCTCATACGGTAGCAGAAGATAATGAAATCGACCCGTTTGGCATGTCCTACAAGCGTCTGGCAATTCTCAAGGCATTGGGGAATGGTCCCGTTGCTGAAAAGCGTCTGCCGATTATTGCAGGCTGCAAGGCAGAAGAATTGGAGAAGTTCATTCTCCCGTGGCTGCTGGCCACTACTGACGATCAGGAAGCGTTAGTCACTGTGTCTTGCAAGGGTTATTCCATTACCGAAGCGGGCATTAAGGAACTCGATCTTCGTAAACTACCGCATAAGGGGCAGGACGCTATGGCAGCATAGCGTCCTGATTTTATATGAATACCTGGGATGGCGATAAGCCTGAATGCTGCGACCTATGCCAAACCCCAATCGAAGAGGTTTTCGTGGATGGTAAAACCATCCACGGACCTTGGGGCATTATGTGTGCTGTATGCGCTATGAGCAAAGGGGTTGGGTTAGGTGAAGGTATGGGTCAATTATACATTAAGGTTGGCGAAGTATTTGTAAAAGCACAGGGGTAATAAATGTTCACTTACCGCGATATTAAGATGATTCTGGATCAAATGAAGCCTGAACATCTGGATCAACCAGCGCAGGTATTCATGTCTCAGCCTGACGGTGACAAGCCAGTACCTCTTTGCCCTGTCATTGGTTTTCATACCATTGAGTATTTCGTGGCTGGCTCCGAAACTGGTGAAGAATGCCAGAAGACACGCAGCAGCGAAGACAATGAGCATCATCCAGAACATTATGTGTTCTTAGCAGATGAGAACCCATTCGCAGAGGATGGTGCGATTGCATACGATCTTATGACAGGAGAAGCCATTTACGGCAAAAACAAGAAGAAGGAAGTAGAAAACAATGAGTTCCATGACACGTTCCCTGAATGACAGCATCATGCTCCGTCGCGGCATTAACAAACGCATTATCAGAGCATTGGAGGACCGCATCCTGCCGTGGCAAAAGCCGTGGGTAGGTCATGGGGAAGGTGTCGGTTATCCACGCGAAGTCGGTACAGGGAAGAAATTCTTCGGTATTAACTTTCTTCTGCTCCAGATGGCAGCAAGGGAGCATGGTTTCACCAGCAGTTGGTGGGGCACTGCTAAGCAATTTGAATTGCTCGGCACTAGGGTCCGCAATCGCCCTGATAGTGTCCCATTGGGCAATTGGTCTACTGAAACCATCCTCTATAAGAATGATATTGGCAACGTTATTACGGTTTCATCCATTGTGTATAACACTGACCAACTTGGCCAATCGTTGATTCAATATTCCCCTAATCCTAGAATTACACCTTTCTACGAGCAGGCGGAAAGAGTGTTGCATTCTACGGGGGCCAAGATTAAGCACAATTCCGACCGAGAAGCCTACTATTTTTATCCGCCGCATGACTTTATTACTATACCTACCAAGGCTTGCTTTGAAGCGGGCTGGGGTGGGTTGCCAGGTTATTATGAGTCACTGGCGCACGAACTACTTCATTGGACTGAAACCCGTCTACGGGTTAATACTGAGTTTGATGAAAGTATTCGTGAACTAAGGGCGGATATTGGAGCAGCAATGTTGGTTGAGGAACTTGGGGTTCCTCATAGCATTTCTTACTCCAATTTCGATAAGTGGTATCGGCAGTGGATTTCACTAATGCACGAAGATGAAAACATTATTTTTAGAGTTTGTGCATCAGCATCCAGGGCTGTAGACTATATTCTCGATTCCAAGGAATTGAGATTCAATCAGATTAATGAGTATGCAGCATGAAAATCAATGAGATTTGGGCCTATGTGTCCGAAGACGAAAAAGGCGAAGAGGGTATCTGTGGCTTTAATGATCCACGCACCAATCAGTGGGTGCCTATGATTTGTGCAGATGAAGAGAGACTTAAATCGTTAAAGCCGTTTGCCCATCAGATAGCCGTCGTCACCAAAAGGAAAGTCAAAATAGTCAAGTTCCATACCCGTGAAGACCTTGGTGAACTTGTATGAGAAAAGCAATTGCTTTCATCGCTCTGCTTATAGTAGGCTGCGGAGACGCCGACAAATATAAAGTTGTCGGTATCTCCGATGGCGATACCATCCGTATCCTTAAAGACAACAAGGAAGTTAGGGTCCGCTTAGCAGGGATTGACTGTCCCGAACGTGGTCAGGCATTCTATCAGCAAGCAAAGAGTTTTACTTCTGAGAAGTGTTTCGGCAAGGAAGTGAAACTGAATATTACGCAGGCAAGCGACCGTTACGGGCGAGTAGTCGCTGACGTGATTCTGCCTGATGGCACGTTGCTATGTTCGGAGTTAGTAAAGGCTGGCTTAGCCTGGCATTATACGCACTTTTCCAAGAGCAAGGTGCTGGAAGATTTGCAGACCGAGGCCAAAGAGAACAAACGTGGATTATGGGGAGATAAAGACCCTATTCCACCTTGGGAATATAGGAAAAAATGAAGGAACCAAAACAGTGTCGATCTAATGATCGACTAAAGGATGTTAGATGCCAGGGCGTCCCTGGACATAAAGGCCCACATTGGGCTTACGATGAAGCTGGCCACTTAATCCGTTGGGTTAATACTAAAGAAAAAGACCCCAAGTGGAAAAACATTGCCTGCTCATGGACACCGCCTGGACATAAGACATACGTTAGTCCAGAGAAAATGGACAAGCATTATTACATGACCATTTGGGCCAAGGAAGAACGAAAGCGCAGACGTGAATCTGGAATAAGTTAAAGGAATACTATGAAAACCATTAGAACTAAATCTTACTGCGACGTATGCGAGAGTAGTTTTGGAAGTTGCCCGTGTTGTGTTCGCTATGTTGATATGTATGAGTATAGAAAGGGTGACTTGTTTGAGTCTGGATGCGAAGCACTGGTCAATACTGTAAATTGCATCGGTATTATGGGAGCGGGCTTGGCTGCTGCATTCAAGAAGAAGTTCCCTAAAATGAACAAGGATTATATCAGGATTTGCAAGGCAAAAGCCTTGCGGCCTGGACTGATGCACATTTGGACGAATCCAAGTGGTGATCCGAAGTACATTATCAACTTCCCGACCAAGGACGACCTATCTCCATCTAAGCTAGAATACATTACCGATGGTTTGGACAAATTGAAATCAGTAGTAGAGTCTAGGGAGATTAAGTCTATTGCTGTTCCCGCTTTAGGCTGTGGGTTAGGCGGTCTATCCTGGGGTGTGGTCAAGACGCATATTGAGAATTTTGCTGAAGATTTGCCTGAAGATACCAAAGTCCTAATCTATGAACCTCTTTGACATTGGCGTTTTTTGTCGTAAAGTATTAGTGCCCACCGCACAACTTTATCGGAGCGTTCCATGAAACGGGGCTATCGTTTTGTAAACTCATGTAATTCTACCCCTCCTCCCTTCTTGGCCAAACTTACTGAAGCAATCGGTCAGTGTTGGAACAGTATGGGGAGCGTTGGCTGTAAATTAAGCCAACATGGGGCCAACAACTACGAAGTGCTATTCTTCCCTGCATTAAGAGAAGTATACGGCGGGAAGAGTGATGGTGAAGTCGTCTTCCCTGGA
Source organism: Nitrospira sp. BLG_2 (assembly GCF_049222245.1). NCBI lineage: Bacteria > Pseudomonadati > Nitrospirota > Nitrospiria > Nitrospirales > Nitrospiraceae > Nitrospira > Nitrospira sp. BLG_2. The sequence goes on from NZ_JBLYIG010000741.1 coordinate 11,239, forward strand.
TTTAGCTTCAATGTAGGCAAGTTTGTCAGAGTGTTTGATGCCGAACATGAACCTAAAGTCGCCTTCGATAATCTAAGGCGACAACTAATCCCACATCTATCCTTCAAAGGACAGATTGATGGAGCCAATGTCCAGGTGAATATTCTTGAATGCCCGCCAAGCGGTATGGAAGCAATTGAGAGAGTATATACCAGCGGGCCGAAGAAGGGAACTGTTGAAGCAATTGAGTGATTATGAAAGAATATCCAAAAATACCAAATTACCATAAGTATCTCGACAAGGATTGTATTGCCTTCTATAAAATGGACGGCAGCAATCTTCGCGTAGAATACTCGTCCAAAACTGGATGGTATAAGTGGGGCACGCGGCTCCGTCTGTTCAATGAAACCGACCCTGATTACGGCTGCGCTATCCCTCTCTTCCATAAGAAGTACGCTCAAGACCTGGAAAAGATGCTGGCTAAGTTCTACCCGAAATGCCAAAGCGCCATTTTCTATATGGAATTCTTTGGCCCTAAGTCCTTTGCTGGCCAGCACTTAGCCGACGATGAAAAGGATTTAGTCCTTTTTGATATCAACATCTACAAGAAGGGTTTTATCGACCCTGAAACCTTCCTTAAAGTGACGGAAAGCGTACACACGCCAGAAGTGATTTATCGGGGCAGGCTGACAGAAGATTTCGTCACTGATGTTAGGGAAAAGCGTTTCCCAATTGATGAAGGTGTCATTTGCAAGGGTATGGATAATCCAAAAAATCCACACAGCCAATGGCGATGTAAAATTAAAACGCTGGATTACCTCGCCAAATTAAAGAAAGTTTTTGGCACAGGTTACAACCAGTATTGGGAATAATTTCCCATGTGGATTCCAAGTATTGTGTATGAATTGTCAATTTATCAAAAGATGTGAGAATCAGGAATGCAAACGGTTGACTTGACAATGGGGAAATGTGGATTATTGTAGAAAGGAGTCCTAAGTTCCAGTACGGAGACACCCATGTTGACTGTTGAATCTATCAAGGAAATGGCCATCAATGGCTCGGCTAATATCAAGTATGTAAAAGTGGCAGAAGGGTTTCGCTATGCGATAGCGGGCGGTCCTATTGAGCATCGCCAATTAGTGAAAGACGGAGAGACGCCTATCTCTGCTGGATTCTTTTCACTATTTAAGGATGATTTCTTCCATCTGCATACGATGCCTTCTACTTCTTTGCAACTTGGTCCACAACCCGAAGATGCGGATTTGTTAAGGATGATCTTTTTATCATGAACACTGCAACTCACTGTGCAGAATGCAGCAAGCCCCTTGATAAAAACAAGTATATCCAATCGCCAGATGGTGGGATATGCAAGTATAGAGCTTGGTGTCCTACTTGCTATGAAACTCTTCATAAAGTGAAAATCACTCGCAGAATTGCCACCTGTGCTGCCCGCCCTAGCCCTAAATGGGAAGATGGAGAAAAAACTGATGATGACGAAGAGTATTAAGTGGGCTGTAAAGGAACCGAACAAACCACTGGAAGAAAGAAAATTCGAAATCCAGTACGAAAACGAAGATGAACGTTCTGCCAAGGAATTGAAATTAGCGCAGACCTTGGTAGGCGGTTATGTCGAAATGGTCTGGATCGGTGGCAAGGTGCAAGCCCTTGTCGATGAAGAAGGTATGTATAAGCCGTTGGAACATAACTGCGGTTTTGTCGGTACGATTGTCTTCGTTCACGATGAGGAAGGTGAAGAAGGCAATTTTTGGGGGTCACTCACGGAAGATGAGTTGCGGAAGTTGGATGCCTGGGTTGCTGTACATAATGGTCTACAGCACCCTGGCAACGTTGGTCCCAAGATTTTTTCGGGTGCCGCTGCGGACGAGTATCGTAGGCTGCTTGCGGAAGACAGAAAATCGCAGCAGCGGCAATGGGAATCCTTTTGACATTGCGAAATTTAGGCGTATGATAATGAGGTATGAAGCATGTCATCGGCTGCTGCTTTACTAGCAGTCTTTATAGAAGGTTTATTCTATAAAGAGCATAGTAAGTATCCGCCTAAAGTCAAAATTTCAGGACCAGCATCACTAAACCTTGAGGATATCAAGGTTTATATGCCTGAAATAGATGAATGGAAAGAATCTGAAGAGGAAATTAGAAGAAACGAGTCGCAATACGAGATTGTGGTAAAACCTAAACCAATCGAGGATGATGTAGAAATGTCTACTCCTACTGCTGCTAAGAATGAAATCAAAATGACCTGCAAGGACGTGGAAATCGTTCGTTCAGGCAAGCAAATCGTACTGCCAGTCGGCATGGCTTATGACGAAGGTATTGAATGGCTTCGTCGTAAGCGGGAAGAAGACGAACGTGACATTGGGATTAATTACGAGTTTAATTACTCCCCAATGGACGGCGCGGTGGCGTTCCACCGCGCCTTGGCCGATATTCACGGTTGGGCGGAACTCGTTCCCACTCCTGGCTTCTTCGGCCCCAATCCGCCTGTTATGAAGGCGGTTGCGGTCAGTCTGACGGAGAAGACGCTGGTGCCGTGGGGTCGCGTTATGATCCCTGGCGTCGAAGGCTTCCTCCAGACTGGCATTAAGTCTGACCCAACTCCTCGTTTCGTTATTAACGGGCGGGTCAAGCAGAAGAACAAGGATCAGGTCGCGGCAATTGCCGAAAAGACTGAGGAATTGCTCCGCACCCGTTCCATCTACCGTGGTCAGGCTGTTAAAATCAGCTTCGCCTGGGAACGGGAAGGTCGGGACTTCGATCCGTCCGAACACTGTCCGCAATTCATGCCGCTGGACGGTGTAGCTGAAGATGATCTTATCTTCGGTAGCGAAGTCACCAACGCGCTGAAAATCGGCCTGTTCGCGCCGATTGAATACTCCACGGCTTGCCGTAAGTATAAGGTGCCGCTCAAGCGGGGCGTCCTGCTTTACGGTCCTTATGGTGTTGGCAAGACTCTTACCGCTACCGTTACGGCGCTCAAGGGCGTCAAGGCTGGGTTCACTTTCCTTTACCTGGATAGTGTTCTCGACCTCAAGAAAGGCTTGCAGCTGGCAGCGCAGTACGCACCCGCAATCGTGTTTGCGGAAGATATTGACCGCGTGCTTGAGGGCGAACGCTCTCTGAGCATGGATCAGGTTCTCAATATCATGGACGGCTGCGATACCAAGGGCGGTGAAATCATCACGGTATTCACGACGAACCACGTCGAGAATATCAATCCCGCCTTGCTTCGTATGGGTCGTCTTGATACCCTGGTGGAAGTCAAGCCGCCTGATGAAGTCGCCGCTGTCAAGTTGGTCAAGCTCTATGGACGCGGGCTGTTCACGCCGAACGCCGATTTCACCGAAGTCGGCAAGGTTCTCGCAGGCCGCATCCCCGCTTTCATTCGGGAAGTCACCGAACGGGCTAAGATTGCCGCGATTTACCGTCTCCACGGCGGCAATATCGAGGGTCAAGTCAAGACGGAAGACTTGCTCGGCGCAGCGGAAGCCATGAAGAACCACGCCGATATGCTTGAGCCGAAGCGGAACGAAGTCACCCTTCCGACCAGCCACGCTCATCTGGCGAAGGAACTTCTTAACAACCTCATCCCGTCCGTGGTTGTGAATGAGGAAGACGCTGCAAAGAACGGTAAGAAGGCCGTCTCTGCACGTTAAAATGTCAGGTCCGACTCGCTTAGGGATGGTGGAGTAAAATCCACCATCCCTTTTCTAAATAGGTATATTATGATACACACACTGGATGCTGTCTTTTAGTGCAATTATGCACTAGGAGACACAATAATGGCAAAAAGAAGATGGCGTGGGAAGTTTATGAGACACCCACGAACCCAACAGGAACGCCGCGCAAACCAAGAACGTAATGATCCTTTGGTGCGGGGCAACAGAAAACACCTTCCAACTTCCTATGACGATGTTTGGATTCGTTCCCAAAAGTCTTGGAAGTATCTCGGCAGGAAACAGCAGTATCGTGAAGAAACCAACTACGGTTGGTATCACTACGATTATAACTATTTCGATACCGAGAGTCGTATGGTCGCCAGAAACATCATGAAAAGGCTCGAAAGCCTTGGATGCTTCTACGAACGCACCCGCAATGGCATAAGGTGGTTCGGACCATCTGATCCACGCTAACCAAAAGGGGTGTTTATCACCCCTTTTTTATTGAAACACTAATGATACACTAATGATTCACCATACTGAAACATTTGAATTTGAAACTGACTCGCTCGAAGATTTTGAGCGTATGTTAGAGTGTATCGTCCACACTCTATTTCGCCACCAAAACAGCGAATACACCAAACTCCACATTGCCCACAAACCACCGTCCTATTGGGGCGATGGCAGTGAATATAAGTGGAGCGATAAAGCCATGATCGAAACAGGCGGCAAGATTTATACCATCGAACCTTGTGCTACTTACGGCGGTGCCACCAAATATAAGACAGTCAACCAACACCTTAACTTTGATGAAGCGGCCAAAGAAGCCAGCCATTGCGATAAACTACCCCCAACCCGTCTATGGGTAGCAACCCTGTCTGACTCTTCCTGTAGATTCGAGAAGGGTAAAGACCACTATTGCCAAACGAAATCACAGATGATTAACCGTGCTGCTCATATGATGCAGCAAGCCGACCGTGATAAGAAATCTGAATTTGAGAAACTAAGAACTCCAGAGTGGATGGACAAGGGCGATGGCACTGTAAGAATGGGCTATCGTATCGCTAAGGAATGGGAATCTGGCTCTGAGGTTCTCTATCTATCGCTCTGTCACATCTATTACGGGAAGTGACATGAAAAAGAAACTCCTAGTAATTGGGCAAGGTCGCATTGGTGGAACCTATTGCGAGTCCTTTTGGGGTATTGACACTGATGGCAAAACGGGGTATGAATGCTATCGTTATCCTTTTGCCGAAGAAATTCCACTCATGCTGGCTGACCTAGCCAGACACCGTAAGAAGTTAAGAGAAGAATTGAAAGATTTGGCACAAGCGGAACGACTACTAAAAAGGGCACAAGCCGATGAGCAATTCAGAGCAAGAACCCCGCCAGGATACAAATAACCCTGGATGGAACTACGAAGAAGTTCTCCAGGCAGTCTCAGAACGACTCAAAATGCTCAAAAATAGTTACGAGATAGACGATCCAGCGGTGGCAATCAATCTAGCAAAGTACACCTATTCCCTTACCCTGTTAGCATATAAAAAGGGGCAAGGAAGGTGATAGTTCGCATAGGTATTACCCCGACATTGCGCAGTTTATTGCTTAAATTCTGGTGGATTACCTTGGAAATTACCCCAACCTACTGTTTGGTCGAAGAAAGGCATATATCCACCATCGGTAAATGTCAATGGGCCTGGCAATACACCAAGACGATCCCACGGACAAGGACTGCCGACTATAAACCACGAAGGGTAAATAAAGTCTGCTAGTTTACCATTGTTGTACGAAATTTCATTAACAGGATCACAAACTTCCTTGATGAACTGGCCAGTACGACCAAGAAATGTTACAACTGGTCCAAGTTGTGGAGCGGTGCTAGTTCTTGGATTAATCAACATTTCCAATACTTCATGGTTAAATACCACTTGCCAAGGATTACATCCAGCGGTATCCACGAAAACCCTTCCAATAATTTCAGTCCTTCTGAAGAACCCTAAGAAAGACCTAGTTGTTTCGATGTGATATCCACAAGCACCATCCACATCACTTACTCCACTCCTAATAAATACATTATATCCATTATCAGTTGGTGTTGCCGATCTTTGTAAATTGCAGCCAACTCCCCAATATGGCGCAAAGTCATGGTCGATTTGTAGTTGCTGAAGTTGGATTGCTGCATCAAGTTCTGCATTCGAAATATTCGATTGATTAATAACATGCACGGTTCCTATGTTAGTAACTGGAACCATTGGTGGATTATTCGGACAAGGCGGCGGCAGCGGCGGCACTTGTGGCGGTATTGGAGGCGTAATCGGGAACGGTGGCGGAACCATCGGCTCCATCACTGGTAGTGGTGGAGGAATTGGTATAACTGGTTCGAATTGTTGATAAATCAATTCTATATTAAAAGGTTCCGCTGGAATCTTATTACTTCTAGGTTGATTGTTGCAATTACAATACTGTAGACCACGACTAATAAGTGTGACTGTAGTGTTGCAAGTTCCATTAGGCGTACAGGTAGCCTGTACTCTATATTTATACCTTCCAATACAAGCTTGGCAACCAACAATAGGCGGCGGTGCTGGTGGCAATGCCGCTGCTAATGCTGCCGCACGCATAACCCATCGCATATACTGTTGCGGATTAAATGGATTTGGTGGTGGTGTTGGCTCTGCCAAACCAGCTGCACGCAACGTCGTTCTTCTATATCTTGGAGCAGCGAACGCGCCAGGCTGTGGCGGCTGGTTCATAGTCTCGATATAGAACTGAGTTATTCTGATGTTTGGCGTTGGTGGGTCAACGTTAAACACTTCCAAATATGCTTGTGTTACACGCAAGTTAGAAGAATCAACTTCAGCAGGTAGGAAATACTTCCTACGCATACCGATACCCTTAGTGGTCGTCCATTTATTCAATGGACAAGCATGACTAATCGAAGTATTGGTTTGACCCGTCGTATGCGTCTGGTGAATATCACCACGCTCACCAAAGTTTCTATCGCATTCAACAATAGGAGTAGCAGCCAACGCAGCAGCATACAATACATATTTGCTGTATAGTGGTGCCGTGAATGGTACTGGAGGTGGTGCCTCTTCAACAAAGAACCACTTCCTACGCATACTAATACCCTTGGTAGTAGTATACTGATTTAACGGCGTGCAGTGCATTATGGAATAATTTGTCTGGCCAGTGTTATGATACTGGTGAATGTCTCCTAAGTATCCATAATCACTTGCCCAACTAATTCTAACAGCACCCTTATAACCAGCACTGCCACCCGTTGGACCAAACGTGCTACTACCGCCACCGCCACCTGAGCCGAATGGTAAGCCAGGCGATCCAGCATTAGGAACAACGCCACCTAAACCACCCGCACCACCAAATGGACCTGGAGCCGAACCGCCATCTGCACCGTCCTGCGGTAAAGCACCAGTTAAGCCGTTATTACCATCCACGCCAGGGATAATAACATCGCCTAAACTGTTAGCAACAAGACCACCTAGACCACCGACCTGACCGTTGCCATAGCGACCGTAATCCGCTATGACCGTTGGCGGGTTATCAAACGTACTTACAAAGCCATCAAATCCTTCACCACTTCCACCATCACCGACTTCTACCTGAAATACATCGCCAGGATTAACAGACAGAATAGATGCAGCATAAGCACCAGAGCCACCACCGCCGCCGCCGTCTTCATCTTCGGCAGAATTACCGTTGCCACCACCACCGCCACCACCCAAGCATTCAACCAATATCTCATAAACGCCAGCAGGCACAGTGAAGAATGTAGTACCAACTTGAGTATAAGTTGCTGCAATTGAACGTCCACATAAAGTCAGTGGAGCAGGCGTAGGTTCTGGAGCTAAAGCCGCCGCAGCAATCCACTTACGACGCATACCAATACCCTTGGTAGTCGTCCATTCGTTTAACGCACAATTATGACTGATTGAAGTATTAGTCTGACCAGTTGAGTGACTTTGATGGAAAGTATGTCTGCTGCCGAAGCCAGATGGCAAACTTAGAACCATCCAACCACCGCCGCCTAATCCACCTGGACCACCAACATCAGCGCCACCGCCACCGCCACCACCACCAGCGCCTAATCCGCCAGCAGCACCGCCTGCACCAACAGAATTATCACCTTGTCCACCATTGCCGCCGAAGCCGCCAGTTGGTCCATCGGCACCATTGCCGCCAGTAGAAAATGTAAGTGGAGGAACCCAACCAACGCCAGGGAACCCATCTGCTCCATTAATTGTAAATTGACCAGTGTTACCAGTGCCACCAAGCGGACCATTAGCACCGCCACCAACAACTAGCCCACTGCCGAAATCGGTATTATTGGTTGAACCGCCTGCTCCAACTAAGATTGTATAAGTAACACCTGGAGTAACGGCGATTGTTGATTTGGCATAACCACCTGCGCCACCACCCGTGCCACCTGGCCAACCTTCAACAATAGATGTAGCGCCATTATCACCCGTGCCGCCTGGACCCTGACACTCAACAGTAATTACATAGACGCCTGGAGGCGCAGTCCAATCTGTGCTAATTTCTTCAGTGGCAATAAAGGTATTAGTGATTTCGCTATCGCAAATCGCTGGTGGAGGTACTGGAATTGGCTGTAAAGCAGCAGCAATCCACTTACGACGCATACCAATACCCTTGGTAGTCGTGTAATCATTAAGACCACAATCATGACTTATTGAAGTATTAGTCTGACCCGTAGTATGCGTCTGATGGAAATTACCACGTTCACCAAATGTTCTATCGCAAGCTGGAGGTGGGGCTGGTTCATCCAATCCCGCTGCCCGCAATACCATTCTGCGATACTTTGGAGCCGTAAAACCTGCTGGCTGTGGCGGCTGATCCATGACTTCCAAATAGAACTGAGTTGTTCTAATGTTTGGAGTCGGTGGGTCAACGTTAAATACTTCTAAATAAGACTGAGTAACACGAAGATTCGACGGATCGGTTTCTGCTGCCGCTAAACCTGCGGCATATAGAACATATTTACTATACAATGGTGCCGTAAATGGTACAGGTGGTGGTGGTGGTGGTGGAATTGCACCAATAATCCACTTACGACGCATACCAATACCCTTGGTAGTCGTCCAATCATTAATACCACAACCATGACTAATTGAAGTGTTAGTTTGACCAGTCACATGTGTTTGATGAAAAGTATGTCTGTTGCCGAAGCCAGATGGCCAACTTATAACCATCCAACCAGCACCACCTAAACCGCCTGGCCCGCCAACATCAGCACCGCCGCCGCCACCACCACCGCCTGCACCTAATCCACCTATGCCGCCGCCTGCACCTACACTATTGTCGCCTTGACCACCATTGCCACCAAACCCACCAGTTGGACTGTCGCCACCATTACCACCAGTGGAGAATGTGAGTGGGGGAACCCAACCATTGCCAGGAGAACCATCAGAGCCATTAATTGTTATCGTGCCAACGTTGCCTGTTCCACCAGTAGAGCCAGGACCGCCTGTTCCACCAACAACTATAGAATCAAAATTAGTATCAGTACCAGAGCCACCTGCTCCAATAGTAATTGAATAAACATTGCCTGGAATTACTGCGACAACGGATTCAGCATATCCACCCGCACCGCCACCTGACCCACCTGGCCACCCTTCGACAAAACCATTTGCACCACCATCACCATTTTCACCTGGCCCTTGACACTGCACTTTAACCGAATATACTCCTAAAGGTGCAGTCCAAGTTGTAATAATAGTATCTTCACTAGCAATGTAAGTTTCGTTGCTATCTCTGTCGCAAACTACTGGTGGCACTGGAGGAATAGTCAGAGCAACAGAGCCAACAATCCACCTACGACGCATACCAATGCCCTTAGTAGTGGTGTATTCGTTGATGCCACACGCATGACTAATGGATGTATTGGTTTGACCCGTAGTATGAGTTTGATGGAAATTGCCACGCTCACCAAATGTTCTTTCGCAAACAACAGGGGGAACAGGAGTCTCGCCAAAAACGTGCTTGCTCCGCATACTGATGCCCTTGGTCGTCGTTTGACGATTTAAAGGAACACAGTGCGAAATGCTAAAATTGGTTTGTCCTGTTTGGTGAGTCTGATGGTTAGCAGTTGGGTATCTTTGGGTTGAATATCCACCTTTTCTACCAAATTGGTTGACATAAAATACTCTTACCCAACCTTCACCACCGTAGCCACCAACGCCGCCAGCACCACCGCCACCGCCACCACCGCCAAGTGCCCCATCTTCTCCTGTTAGTCCATAATCTTGACCACCCTGCCCACCGTAGCCACCCGCACCTGGACATTCAGGTTCACCACCTGGAGTACCTTCAGGGCTAAGATCACAAGTTGGTCCAGGTCGCGGGCTAGTGTCGCCATCAAGGAATATTTCACCACTATTCCAATCAATACCAGTGCCATCAATAACGATAGGATAACTTTGACCTGGAATTACAGAAACAACATAATAAGCACACTCGCCGCCAGCACCACCGCAGCCGCCAAAATCGTCACCGCCTTGGGCACCACCTTCGCCATTTTCTTGAATTTGTAATATGATTTCATATACACCATAAGGCGCAACCCAAGTAAAATTATTTCCATTAACGAAGGTTTGTTGCTTGAATGGTTGGTTAAAATTATATACTACATCAAAATTTTCAGGGTCGGAACATGGTTGCGGCGAAGGCGACGGTATTAACGTAGGTGGGAATGGACCAGCCAATCCCGCCGCAATAATAGGTTTCCTTCTTAAACCAATGCCCGTTGTGGTTGTGTATTGGTTGAGTGGAGTATTATGAGATATTGAGCCGTTTGTTTGCCCTGTATTATGTCTGCGATGAATTTTTTGACGCCAACCCAAGCCAGCACATAAAGTAACTATACCTAAACCTGGACCGCCGATACCAGGATCGCCAGCAACTTCGATATTACCGCCTGCACCACCACCGCCTGCACCAATGCCTTGTCCATTTTCACCATTGGTATCTCCATTCCAAACGCCGCCAGCCGCACCACCGCAGCCTGCACCACCATTGAAATTTGTGAAATCGACAAAATCGGCTGGACTGCCATCACCGCCATTTATTGTATAGTCACCAGTACCAGTACCACCTTGCGGTGAACTGCCCGCTTCACCAGAGGCATCACCAGCACTGGTGCCAGTATCACTGATATTAACTGGTATAGTGTCAGGGAATACAGAGTTTAGAGTCATTTCTGCTATTCCCAAGCCGCCACAACCACCACCTTCGCCTATAGCACCATTACCACCACGACCATAAGCAGTAACTACCGCTTTAACAATGCCTCTAGGCACATTAACTGTTGCATTAAGGCTGCTGGGGAATAAACTATCTTGAACAGTAATGGTTCTATATGGAAAAGCACAAACAGGACGTGGTTTGTAGTAGAAACTGCATAACGTGGTTCCCCATTCGGGACCAAAAGCATTATCATCAATGACTTTGGTAGCATTATAAGTTCCAGTTGAACTTACTATTCTGTAACCGTCATTTAATACTACATTTTCATCAAATGTAGGGTCACTTTGTTCAGTACCATTAGTAAAGCTGCCACCCCAAGCACCTGATAGATCATCTTGGTGAAACACTTGGAGAGCAGCATAAAAGAACTCATTACTTTCAACAGATGGGTCTGAATTATTTGTATCTGCTGGACTCGCACTACCAGAATTGCCTACGCTTATATCTTGATGCCAGCTTACGTCACCGTCGTTCGCCCTTACGACACGATAGATAATTTGAGTGAGGCCAGGGGCACCTGAAAAGGTGAAGTCCAAAACATCATTGGCTCCTAGAAAGCCAAAAGCATTATCTAAGTACCAAGTTTCGATGTAAACATCATGGTCGGTGAAGGCACCACCTGTTGCACCATTGGTGAGGTGGGTCAACGAACCAGTGCTATTGGTAATGGAGAGTGTTGACACTCCATTACCAATGTGCGCAATGGTGACTATAAGTAGGTCATGCGGGAGGAGGTTAAGTAAAACAGTTCCAGTACCAGTGGCACCGAACGTCTGACTTTCTGTTCCCGCAACGAAAGTCGTAAACGGCATCTACCTCCAAAGATTATACAGTCGAGAGCTTCTTGCCTTCAAAGATTACGCTGAAGTTAGCTGGAGTTGAATCCAAAGCATCACCAGTGCTATTGACAACCATTAGCTGCCAACGGGAAGGCAATACTTCAATGCTCATAGAGACAGTATAATCCGTAGCATTATCGACTGCTGGGAAGTTGTCGATCAATGTTGCGGTTGATGGGTTATCGGTATCAAATGCTGTACCAGTGCCATCCAAACAACGAAGCATGTAAACATCGAGTGTACCGCTACCAGATACCGCTGCACCAGTTCGGAAGGTAATCTGAACGTCCGCACCAATGTACAAAGTGCTGGAGTTGTTGATTGTGCTAGAAACGGCAGAAGCACCGTCTGCTAAGCTGTCTAGTGTAATAGTAATCGTCTGATTACTCGTTAACAATTGCTGGATTGTGGCCATAATTCTCCTTATTAATTATTTCTTGGGTTTGGCTCTGACTTATATATGCTGGTATTTATAATTTAAACCATTTTCTTATCAACAATTACAAGTCCTTATCGTGCTGTAAGTAAACGGTGGCGGTATAATAGGAGGCGGCTCAAATGCAGCAAACACCTTCCTTCTCATGCCAATACCTTTGGTAGTCGTTTGTTTATTTAGAGGAACGCAATGCGGTATACTGAAGTTAGTTTGGCCAGTTTGATGAGTTTGGTGTATTGAACTTGGGTAATTGTTATCAGTCTCCGTAAATGCACCAAACTGCTTAACAGTAAATATACGAACAAATCCTTCCCCGCCATAACCACCAAATGCACCAGCACCACCGCCGCCACCACCACCGCCTAACACACCATCTTCGCCATCAACGCCGTACCATGTGCCGCCAGCACCGCCGTAACCGTTATCACCACCAGCTTGTGGGCAAAATGGCCAATCGCCATCTGTCCCTGGAGGGTCAGGACCACAAACTCCAAAATTGCCTGGTGATGTATCTCCAGCCACAAAGATTTCACCACTGTTAAAATCAATGCCAGTACCATCAATTACGATAGGATAGCTTTGCCCTGGAATTACTTGAACAACATAGTAACCACATCCGCCAGCAACGCCGCCACAACCACCCTGATCGTCGCCACCTTGTTGTCCACCACCACCGTTACCCTGGATAAATAGTATTATTTCATATACGCCATAAGGTGCAACCCAAGTAAAGTTTTCGCCGTGAGCGAAAGTTTCTACGTTGTATATCTTATTCGAATCAGGGAAATTATCT
>NZ_JBLYIG010000742.1:0-12295 GCF_049222245.1 Nitrospira sp. BLG_2
GTTGTCCTGCTGCGCTTGGAACTGCTGCTTCTGGAACAGCCGATTGCGTTCCATGTCGATGCGCGACTGCAGACGATCCTGATCCTGCTGCAGTTCCTGATTGCGGATGCGCTTGTCGTACATGGCGAGCCGCTCGTCTTCGCGGTTCGCACGCCGAGCCAACATCGCCTGCCCGAGTCCCTGGTTGATGTCCTGCTGCGCCTGGTTGAATGCGAAGTTAAGGCCCTGACCGAGCCCGGCGCCCTGATTGCGTGCCGCCATCATCCCGAGGCCCAACTGCATGAGCCCCTGCCGCTGCATCGCCTTGACCGTGCGCGGGTCGAGCCCAGACTCCGCCTCCGACGCGATCGGGAACAGCGCCTGCGAGAGAACGTCGGTTATCTGGCCGAGTCCGCGCATCAGCCAAGCCCCTGGATCGGCAACTGGCGCGCGTTGGCGAATAGGCTGCCCACGTCAAACTGCTGCGGCTGCCACTGCTGGCCGCCGAACATCTGCGCGATTGATCCGCCAAGCCCCATGCCGGTCAGCGCACCGCCGAGAATCCCGAGTCCCTGCGACCCTTGCGGCTGCTGCTGTGCGCCCGGAGCGAGCTGCGAGAATATCCCAGCCTGATAGCCATAGCGGTTGTAGGGCTCCTGCTGGTAGAAGTTGAAGCGGTTCATGTCGCCCTGCAGAGCCTGTTCGCCGAGCATTCGCTGGAACGCGCCGAAGTTCGCGGCGTCCTGAGACGGCTGCTGTCCCGCCTGGAACAACGACGGGAACATCGCCGCCCACCGCTGGTCCGCCGTGGCGTCCTGACCCGCGAGATTCCCGGCAAGCCCCCCAAGCCCGAGCAGGTCGCCGCGGAACTGGCTGCCGAGACCCGCATTGGAGAGGTCCCGCTGGAAGTTCATCTGTGCTTGCTGCTGGCCGAGATTTGCGTTCGCCAAAGAACGCTGCAGCCCGAGGTTGGAGACGAGACTCGCCGCCTGCTGCTGCGCGCCCAATGCCCTTTGCCGCTCTCCTTCCATCACGCCGAGCGCGTTCTCGCTCATCCGCTGGCCGAGTTCCGGGATCGCCTGGTTGAGCGCCTTGATGCCGCCCGTGCCGTTATTCAGGAACGTGGCCTTCTGGTTGAGGCCGGGTATCAGCTGCTCGTTGAACTGCCGAAGGAGCGGCGCATTCGCGGCGTCGATGGCACCCTGGGCGCCGGAGTAGTCCGGTGTCCCTGAAAGTGCCGACTGCAATGCCCCGCGGGCGTCGAGACCGCCCGATCTGCCGAGCGCGCCGAGATTCGTGTCGAAGTTGTACTGTCCGAGAGAACCGGGGCCCTGGTTGAAGACATCCATCAGTCCCGACGTGGCGTAGGGAGATAGCGCGCCGGCCATCTGCCCGCCGAAGGTATTGCCGGACAGCTGGTTGCCCATCTGCCCGAACAGCGAGGCGAACGGGCCGCCCTGACCGAAAATGCCCTGGTTGTAGGAATCCCGCTGGCCGAAGGCCGCGAGTTCCGACGGCAGCGCCCCGACGTAGGTCTGGCCGGGGTAATACTGCTGCGGCGCAATGTTGCCGACGTTGGCGGCGAGGTCCTTGTACTGGGACTTCAGCCACTTCGGCAGACCGCCGCTGGAGCCGCCGCTTCCGCCGAGCAATCCGCCAGCAAGGCCGCCGAGAATTTCACCCCACATGGGTTCGCTCCTGTCTGGAGCGGACCCCGGCCAATGTCCGTCAGTCTCTGATATACCCTAATTCACGAGGCTCGATGCATCAGGTTCGCCCGATTCCACGCCATCTGAAGGCATAGGGGTCATACCAGCAGACAGCAGTTGCATTCGCGCTCAACTGGTAGGTCGCCGCAAGTGCAAACCTGTAGCTCGCGCTTGACGCGGAATCCTCGGATTTCACGACCAGTACGCCGGTCCCGACGTTCGCCAGAACGATCTCCCGGTTGCCGGGATTCAGCACCGACAGCCCGGTGATCGTCACCGTATTCGAGGTCGAGATCAGGAGCACGTTTCCCGTGACCTTCCAGTTGGCCGACACCCCCGCCGAGAGCGACCCCACGACCGCGCTCGAGCGGTAAAACACCACGTCCTGCAGTTCGTCCGACACCTTCCTGAGCTCGCGCCGCAGGAACTCCGCCAGCAGTTGCGGATCGTTCGGAACGTGCCCCGGTATGTAGCTCATCGGTCACCCGAGTCCTCATAGTCGACGTTCATCCCGTGCAGCCGGAACGTCGAGGTGCCGGTGTATTCCACCCGCAGGTCGATGACCCGCGCATCGAACCGCACGTCGATCCAGTTGTCCGTGCCGATGACGAAATCATAGGGTCCGGTATAGCTCACGGGCCCCGAGAGGGCTTCTCGGGAACCGATCCAGAACCGGAGACTGTCGCCCACGTCGCCGATGACCTGCGGCCAGATGCGCCAGACCCGTTTGATGCCTCCGAGGTCCTCCGTGACCGGAGTGCCGAGTCGTTCGGCGTAACACGACATGGCTACCCCGTCGTAGGTCTCCCCGCTCGGGTACTGGTAGAACTTCTTCGCCGCTGAATCCAGAAGAACCATCTTTCGGTCAAAGGGAGAAAACGTCTCCTCATCGAATACCCCGCTGTCGGCGTCGAATGTCCCGGAGGCTCCGTCGAAGGTCTCGGTGGACGAACTCGAGACGATCCCATGGTTGCCGAACGTCTTCGCACCTCCCAACTCGAACGGGTGCAGCGTGTCCTCCGCCCAGTTCCACACCAGGGCGAGGTTCGGATAGTCATAGCCCGCCTCGGGAATGCAGATGAACGCCTGTCGGTTTCCGTAGTCCACGGTCACGAAGCAGCGGTTATGCCGGGTGGTGTTGATCCGATTGAAGAACCACCGGCGCGTCCTGCGATCGAGCAGGGAACGGGTGCTGTTTCCGTCGTGGACGATGACATCCTCGGTCCCCAAAACGAGATGAGACGTGCCGATCGAGGCAACGCAGTTTTCCGTCATCGCCCCGACTTCGGAGAGGATCTGGCGGAAGCTGAAGATGTCGAACCCGCCGACGTAATCCGCCTGCCAGGTGTGGTTTTCCTTGTAGATGATGAGACTGTCCCGGAGCGGCATACAGTCGATCAGCTGGTCTTCCGTCTGCCCGAATTCCACGATGCCGGACTGGTTCGTGGGGTCGGCATAGTCCCACGACAGCGGTAGCGAACCCTGCTGTGCGGCGTCCGACCAGCGCATCAAACGCGAGTTGTACGACCCTGTATCGGTGACGCGAAGCGCGATGAGAAAGCTCTTCCACGGCCGGATCACTCGGGCGGTGACGTTCACCGACGGCCACGCAGTCAGCGAAACGAGATCGTTTGACAGCGACGGCGCCCACGACTGTGGGATGCCCACGCCGTCGTTGACGATCATGTAGCCGTTGAAAGGACCGCCGGTATAGCCGAGGTCCGCAGTTGCGGCGAGCGTGATCGTTCCGGTGATATTCGCGTGCGTGGTGCCGTCGGTCGCGTACATGACCGTTTCGGAACCGTAGACCCAGAAGTAGTTGACGCCATCCGAAATGGGCGCCGTGAAGATCGACGTAGCCGAAAGGCTCCCGAGGGCCTGAGCGTAACCGGGACACTTCTCGACCGCCCCGTCCCGGTACTGGACGTTCCTCGAGTCGGTCCACGCCCCCGGAGGGAGATCGAGGTTCGGGATGTCCGGCGCGAACCCGGTGGCGAGATTCTTGATAGTGGCGCGTTTCACGACCCGTATACCGCCCGCTTCTTGGCCTTGATGCGCTGCATGATATCCCGGCGTCTTTCAAGTACGTCTGGGGGAATTACCTGACCGCGCAGGTCGAACCGGCATGTCGTTCTCAGTTCAAGCGCCAAATCAATCTGTTCTGACTTAATTACTGTATACGGGCGCACCGCCGCCATGAATGCAGCGGCGCGGCCATTCATTACGTACCAGACGTAGCACTCCTTATGCCGCTGGTTCGATGCCCTGACGCCACCACGCTTGGTCACCTTTCCGCCGAACTTGTCCAATAGCCACGCCAAAACCCTGTAATCAGTATTGGCTATGTTGGCGGCGTAGCTGAATTGAACCCTGTTCTTTTTGGTGTATGTCGCGACACACCCCTCACCATCAAAGAGTCCGGCCGCGTAGGCCAATTCTGCTACAGAAAGACTGGATATTTTTTCCGATATCTCCTCAAGATTCCTTCTGACAATTCCACGCGATGTAGTCATATCTCCACCTACTGACCGATCAGTCCTTTCACGTTCGGCGAACCAGAACCGGACACGAACACCACCGTCGTCCCCGCGTCGTGCAGGATGGCATACCCTGCAGCACCGCCAGAGCCTCCGGCAAATCCCGAGGACTGGCCGTTCGATCCGGCCGCTCCATAAGCACCGCCGTCTCCGCCGTCCGCATTGGTCGTACCGCCAACTCCGGGAGTACCCGCGCTACCCGTGGTTCCCGCAGTTCCGCTATCAGCACCCGAACCGCCTGACCCGCCGCCCGCACCTCCGCCGCCGCCGGAGCCTTCCGCCAGGGATTGACCACCACCACCACCACCGCCGCCGCCGCCCCAGATGCGGCCGGAACTATTCGTGACGCGCAGCGTGCCGTTGAAATTCGCCCGAATGGCCGGACCTCCGGCTTGTCCGTTGACGCCCGGAGAGTCCGAACCGCCCGCCCCGCCATTGCCGCCCTTGCCTATGGCGTAACCGAGATTGATGAGGTCGACGAAGGAACCGTTCGCCAACCCGTCGAGATGGATCGCGCCGAGGCTGGTCGAGCTCGACTGTCTCTCGATGGCCGAGGAAATGCGCAGCACCAGAAGAACCGGAACGGAGGACGGGATCGAGGTGCCGTCAACGCTCTTCTGCCACGTCCCGCCGTTGGAAGACAGGGTGACCGTGTAGACCGGCAGCCCCCCGAGCATCATCCCCATGGCAAGCATGGGATTAGCCTACGTTCAGTCCGGCCTGCGCCCAGACATCCGAGGTATTGTCATAGCTGAACGCGAACACGTCCCGCGCCCCGACAGCCGTGGAAAGCGTCGGCGTCGTGGAACCGGCGAACTTGTATTTCGACCCCCACGACCCGGTATAGCTGCCGGACCCGCCCTGGATCAGGTGGATCACGATCGTCTGCCCGGAACGCCCGTTCGAGGGATTGGCAATGGTGGCATTGCTCGCCAGCACCGCACGGAACACGTTCCCGTCGTCGCAGTTCGGCGTCATCGTGCCGCCGGTCCCCAGCGAGACGATGGTAGATCCCGTTCCTTTGGCGAAGGTCTGCGCCGCATCCAGCCGCGCATATGCCGCAGCAGCAACGCCGTTCAGCGCGGGCGGACTCAGCACGTTGAAACTGTTCACGAAGAACGTCGAACAGGACACCGAAATGTCGGTGATCGAATTGCCGCTCCGGTGGATGTCGAAGAACGACCTGACCGTGGTGCCTAGATCGTCCGTGGTCTGCAATCTCAGCAGTCCCCCGGCAGCGACAAACCTCCAGCCCCGCTGGTCAGTGCCGCCGTCCGTCTCGTCGAACACGATGCCGGGAGCCGTGCTCGAGAGCTTGAGCGGCGCGTCGTCCTCGTTGACCGTGTTGGTAAAGACATTCCGCGCCGAGAGGTCGGCAACGTTCGCTGCGGCAACCGTGCCGATATTGGCCGCCACGCTTGCCGAGTTGGCATACCTCGCGTTGATCGCGTTGTTTGCGGTGGCCGATCCGTCACGCAACGTATTCAGCTGCGCCTGCGCCGAAGCGGAAAGGTCGTTCACATACGAAATGGCCTGATGCGAAGCGGAGACAGCGCCCGCAACCTGCGGGAAGCTGCGCTTCAGACTGGCCTTAATCAGCCTGAGATGGTCGTCCGCAGTCGAACGCTGGTCCGTCCCGTCCGGCCATGCAGTATTTAGCGCATCAATGTACGTCGAAGTTTCGAGTGAGATGGCTGCTGCTCCTAGGTTCTCATCTTGTACCGCGTCAGTCGCCACACATGGGTACGACTAACTCCGTACTTTTCAGCGAGATCAGACACTCTCATCCCGCGCCGTGAATCCTCCCGCAAATCACTCACCTGTCTATCCGTGAGCTTTGCGTTGCCGTTCAATTCATGGCTCGCCGTGCGACCTTTGCTGTGACGATCCGCTGTATTACCAGCATTGGTCGTCACAAAAAGATGGTCAGGTCTTACGCATGGAGGGTTGTCACAGTGATGGGCGACAACATCTCCATCACTTAACTGGTACCCGGAGAGCATCAGGGCCACTCGATGCGCGGCTATCGGCTTGCCGCGCAAATAAAACTGCCCGTAACCCTCATCCTTGCGCCTGACCCCGGCCTTCCACAGCCAACATCCTTCCGACTTCTCCACCTTCCCCCAGAACCGCCGCTCAATGAACTCTTGATACGTCTCGGCGACCCTGCCATTCGTCCCGACTTTGCGCCAACGCGTGTGCGCGTAGTGCTTGGCCATCTCTGCAACCTCTCAGCCATTACTTCACCTGTTGTAAGTATAGCATATGAGGTAACATTGCCAACTAACGCTAAGTCATTCTATGCGCTCGGATTGTTCACCTGTGCGAGGCCCAGCGCGTTCCACTGGATCACCAATTGCGTGACTTCCACGCCGGTGGTCTGGGTCGTCTCGGTGTCGAAGTAGGCGACGAGTCGCTGGTTACCGGCGCCGCGGTAGATCACGGCCCACTTGGCCTTGATCGTGGCGGTGGCGGAGAGGGTGATGTCGTCGGCGTCCCAGGTGACGTATGACCCGGAGGTCTTGGCGACGGTCTTGTTGGCGAGCGTGCGATCCGCGTAGCCGGAGCTCGTGACCACGTTCGCGGAAACGTCGGCCGAGTAGACCGAGTGGCTTTTCGCGTTCGGGGTGTAGCCCTGCGAGATGAGCGAGACGACGAGGGTCATGGACGCGAGGTCCAATGCGCCCTTCATCATGTCCTCGATCGCGTGCTGGTAGAAAACGACTGAACCGGCGGCCATGCGCGTACTCCATTGAGTTGTGGACGCCCGGCCGCGTCAGGACAATAACACTATTTCAGAGGCTCAATTCAAACCCTCGGAACGTCCGTCCAGGACGGCGTTTCTGCGACTGGAACGTCCTCCCAGCCCACCTGGAAGGAGAGATCGGGGGCCAACCCCACGATAGAAAGGACCGTCCCCTCGTCCTGATTGGCGGCGATCCCGACAGCCAGTTCTGCGAGCAGGGTGGGTTCTGTGGCGGTCGTGAATGCCGCCGCGCCAAGCGTCGGCGCGGAAGTTCCGGTTTGCCCCGCCGGCAAGTCGAGGGTCGGCGCGAGCGGGTTGATGACCGCAGAACCGAGTCCTGCAGCGATGAACGTGCTGCCGCCCTGACTGACCACGACCGGCTGCTGGCCGGAAAGCGTGAGCGGCGCCTGTGCGGGTTGCGCGGTTTCCTGCCAGACCAGCGTCGGCGCGAGGTCGTTCTCCTCCGGGGTCGCATCTGGGAGGCCTGGTGCAATCACCAGCGTGCGCAGCAGGAACGGCTGCAGGCCGCCCATTTCGATATAGCCAGAGTCCGGTGCTGCCGTTGGACCCACGACGACGACGATCGAAGGCGCATTCCCTGCTATTGAAGCCGCCCCGACAGAAGGCCCGCGCTGCCCGGTTTCCGCCGTGACGGCAAGACCGGCAAGCGTTACTGCACTAACGCCGATTGACTGGTTCAGGAACTTCAGCAATGTCGGTGCAAGCGCCATCAGACACTCATTCCGGCGGCATTTGGCGAGATCGTGGTTCCTGCCGCACTAAGGAATTGCCACGGATCGCTGAAAAGATCCGCGATCCAAGTATCGTCAACGGTATCGTAGAGGTCGTCATAGACCCACGCCGCTAGGATGTTGCCGTTGAACTGGTTGTCCGCAGCCGTCACCGCGCGGCATCCAATGCCGAAGCGATCGAGGGCCGTCGGACTCGGCGGATAATTGACGGTACCGGCTCCGGCGACCCATGCGCCGCCATCGACTGAAACGGCATACGCATTCGTTTTCCACTTCACGGCGCCCATGCGCCAGCTCGCGTCGTATGTGGAGGTGCCGAACTCTGCGGCGACGGCATTCGGCCCGTCGTCACATACGATATCGAGCGCTTCGTTCGTCTGGTAGCGTGCGCCGCCATAAACACCGCCTGCGGAAGAAAGGGCCGCGCTGATCGGGAATTCGTTTGCCGCACATACCGCGCTCGCGCTCTTGTGCAGCACGACCATGACCAGAGATGACGACGCAAGCGTGCCGGTCGATGAGAGCGCTTTACGCGGGCCAGCACTGTTTGCCGATATGATAGAACCGAGCGAACCGTCGGTCCCCCACATATCTGAGTTGTCTAGCGTCAGGTCGAGGGCGGTGCCCTTCCCCTCGTCGGCGACAGTTGTGCCCGTTCCTTCATTGAACAGCCACAGGTGATCCGGGCATTTCGCGTGTCCGGTGTTCACCGTGTAGGATGTAGGCTTCGCCGTGATACTCATGCCTGCTCCGCCCAGTCTGTAGGTGCCGTGCCGTCGGGACTCACGTCAGCCGGGCCGGTGCCGAATTGCGCGATTGCTCCAGAACTCGCCGTGCTGCCGGGTGCTTTTCTGAATCCCCAGCGAATAGAGTTTTTCGCCGTATAGCGCCAATTCGGGAACGTCGTCGCGTTCTTTTTCCAGCCGTAGTCGTACTTTCCGAAGTCCATTCCAAGCAACTCGGTTGCGGATGGAACTCCCCCGAACGGCGCGTTGAAGATGTCGACCGCCTTCGTCCAGGAACTCGCGCCCTCCTTCTTGTGCCAGACCTGCATGATCCCCTTGTTGCCGGTGTAGGTCTTGTTCTTGGCTCCGGTAATCGTGAGGCTCGGGTTGATCGTGCCGCTCCCGGCGAACGGGTTCACGCGGTAGCGAAGCATCCACTGTGTCCAGCCGGAATCGCGTGAGGTCATTGCGTTGTAGAAGGTCCGCGGACTCCCGGCCTGCTGCACCATGTCCGCGACCGCCGTCGCGTTGACCTGGTAGCCCAGGAACCAATATTCGGTGTTTCCTCCGAGTCCGCCAGTGTAGTTGCCTGGATTGGTCGTCGGACGCGCGAATGTCGTCAGATAGAACTGCGTGAGCCCGTTTCCGGCATTTACCCAAAAATGGTAGCCACCGCCCTGGTGCGCGCGAGTTGCGATGTCATGCACATGATTCGGATGCGTGTATAGCGCGAAGCCGACCCAGACCTCGCGATCCCAGTCGTAATTGTAGGCGCTATTTCCAAGGCTATACTTGATGCGCGGCTTGTCCTTAGATCCGGCAGGAACCGGAGGCGCAACGCCGTCATCGACGGTGCCATTCAGACACTCGTATTCCGAGTCGTACCAGAGCACCTGTTTCAAGAAGCGCGACCCGAACGGCGGCGTGACTGTTACGCCGTCGAAAGTGTCAGAAGCGACGATCCGCTGATCGAGGTTTGAAGCCGTCAGCGTCCCGGACTGTGCCGCGTTGTTGAAACTGTCAATAACGTCCGGGTGATAGAGACTATGGAATAGCCCGCCATTCACCAAGGCGCTGCCGCCACCGTATTGCGGCTGGTCATACATCGCCGTGTAGTAAACCTCGCGCGTGCCGCTAGAAAGCGTCGTCGCACTCACGACCGTGTAGCTCGAGAACAGCCCTCCCGCGGAAGCGCGCACCCCGAAGTCGTAGGCGGTGCCCGCAGCAAGGCCGGTGACGTTGAATGACAGCGCACTCGGTCCCGTCAGCGGGGTCAGGTTAGTCCAGTTGTTCTGACCGGCGAGCGAGTAGCGGGCGTCGTAATCCTCGGGGTCCGTACCCGTCGCGGCCTTAGTCCAGGAGAGATTGATCTGTGTCGTTGAGACGACCTGTGGATCTGCGACCACGGGCGGGTTCGGCGCGGTTGCGGCCGCTGTCACGGTCAGCGTAACGGTCATCTCCGCATACAGTACCCCGTCGTCAGCTCGAAGAATCAGCGTGTATGAGCCTGCGGCTGCGGCACCGACCGATACGACGCCTGCGGTGCTTACGGTCACGGCCGCCGGCGCGGTGCCGCCCTGGCGCGTGTACGTGATAGAACGGCCATCAGGCGAACTCGCTCGCGAGGCAACGCTCGCGGTCGATGCTTGCTGGATGTCGAGCGACCAGCCGGTCTGCCAGACCGGATAGTTCGGCATCACGAGACCCGCGGCAAGCTTCGGCTCACCCTCGACCTCGTTCACGTTCACGGTAGAAACGCCGTAGTTGTAGCCCTGACCGGCGACGACGTTCGTATCCCGGTACGTCGTGGCAGTCAGACTAGTCGCATACTCCTCGCCGTCGCGATAGAGAACCTGGTAACTGTTCGGCCAGCCGCTCGCAATCGGCGTCCAGCTGAGCTTCGCGACGACCACGTTCGCATTGACGCTGTAGCTCGCCGTCACCGTGCTCGGCGGCTTGACCTTGGTGCGCGTCGAGAGGCTCACAGGAACGGCTCCACGCGGCCTGACGTCTGTTCCCTTGCGGCCTTGCTCTCGAGCGTCGGCAGAATCACCTGATCGACCTCCTCGAGCATTGCCTTTCCCTCAATCACGCGGGAACCGCCGATATAGGTGACGAGTAGGTCCCCCATGGCCTGCTTGCGGATCAACTCCTCGCCCTCGACCATCCATGCATTCGTCGCGGAATCTGATGCACTCACCGAGACTTCCGGCAGGTCGCAGAGGAAACTCATAACGAGCGTGAAGGACTGATCGGGGATCGGGTAGAAACGGAGCTGGCGGTTCTGGATGGCGTACTTTCGCGGCTCGCCCTCGTTCGGCTCGCCACGTTGGCGCTCCTCGATCCAGTCGTAGGAGACCTCGCGCATGGGAATGCGGTCGTTTGCCCGTTCGAGACGGAGGAAGTCGACCTCGATCCACCCGGTCGGTAATGCGATTACTTCCTGCGCCGAAAGCAGGACGGTCTGCGAGTTCTTCTGGTTGAACCCGAGGCGCTTCGCCCGAAACCGCTTGATGGCGTCGGTGATCGCTTCCTTGATGCGCAGGTCCGGCAAGGCGTTGACCCCGCGGTTCAGGTCGCCGCGGATACGCCGTACCATCGTCTGGAGGTCGTCGCTCAACGGATCACCCCACAGCTCGAGAAGTGCTCACGCACCGATCGGCCATATCGGCGTCCGCAGGCGGGACAGTGCCCGCCCCTGAGGGCTGATTCTACAGCAACCTCAATTTGGACGGGTCGCCGCGTGTCCTTGCCCATTTGCCTTGCTTCCGAGATTTGCCTTCGCCTCATTTCGCACCTTGTATGCACCCGCAAATGACAGGCCGTTCCCGTATTCCGCCACCAGGTCGGCACAGGGATTGGACCCAGCAAGCAGCGAGGAAAACTCCGGCATCCACGCATCAGCACGGTTGCCGTACCCATGCCAGAGGCCGCCGACCGTGTAATGCAGCAGCTTGATATCGCAATCCTCAGGCATCGGTTCCGGGTGTTCGAGCCGCCCGCCCTCCGTCACCAACACGTTCCATAGACCGGAAATGGACCCGACCTCCTCGTCCCAGCACCAGTCGAAGCGGTGCAGGTCGAGACCTGAGGCGACGTTGATGTAGTCAGGAGTCAGTTCCGAGCAGGAGCTATGCCCGCAGTTGATGAGCATGAGACTCGACCAGTTCTTGCGGGCGTAACGGCTCTGCTCCTGCCCGAGAAACTTCGTGTCGGTCTTGGGCCGGTAGTCGTGTTTCACGACCATCACCGCATACCGCTCATCCCGCTGCTCCCAGAGCTCCGCGATATCGGCATCGCACACCATGTCGCAATCCATGAAGATCGCCCAGCCGCGATAGCCCATGAGTGCGGGGATGGCAAAGCGGGCGTTCGAGAACTCGGTCGAGTCATGCGGGCCGCGCTCGCGCCACCAGACCTTCTTGGGAAGCGTCGAATTGCCGATAGCGGTCAGGGCCAACGGCTCGCTCGAGCGTCTGACGAGAGAATGCGCGAGGACGTGCCAGGCAATGTCCTCTGCGCGATCGCGTCCGATAAACACATTAATCATGCCGCCTCGAGCCATGGCAGTTCGAGGCGCTTCGCAAACGCCTCCATCCACGGGCGGGTATGGCCCTTGAAATGCAGCGCTCCGCGCTCGGAGACATCCTCGTCACGGTCCCTGGGCGTGTAGTTCCACATGGAACCGGGGATCTTTCGCACCGTGACCGTGAGACCCTGAACCGCAGGCTGCCACGGGATTTCCCGGAGCTCGGTCACCTCGCCCGCTTCGGGTCGTGGACCGCACAAGCCGACCAGCGCGACCTGATTCCCGTACCACTGCTGCAGGTGCGGGGCCATGCGCCGG
>NZ_JBLYIG010000743.1:0-1925 GCF_049222245.1 Nitrospira sp. BLG_2
GATCGAGCAGGGAACGGGTGCTGTTTCCGTCGTGGACGATGACATCCTCGGTCCCCAAAACGAGATGGGAGGTGCCGATCGAAGCAATGCAGTTTTCCGTCATCGCCCCTACTTCGGAGAGAATCTGGCGGAAGCTGAAGATGTCGAATCCGCCGACGTAATCCGCCTGCCAGGTGTGGTTTTCCTTGTAGATGATGAGACTGTCCCGGAGCGGCATACAGTCGATCAGCTGGTCTTCCGTCTGCCCGAATTCCACGATGCCCGACTGGTTAGTGGGATCTGCATAGTCCCACGACAGCGGCAGCGAACCCTGCTGTGCGGCATCCGACCAGCGCATCAAACGCGAGTTGTACGAACCCGTATCGGTGACGCGAAGCGCAATGAGAAAGCTCTTCCACGGCCGGATAACTCGGGCAGTGACGTTCACCGACGGCCATGCGGTCAGTGAAACCAGATCATTCGACAGCGACGGCGCCCAGGATTGGGGAATACCCACGCCGTCATTGACGATCATGTAGCCGTTGAAAGGTCCGCCGGTATAGCCGAGGTCCGCAGTTGCGGCGAGCGTGATCGTTCCGGTGATATTCGCGTGCGTGGTCCCGTCGGTCGCGTACATGACCGTCTCGGAACCGTAGACCCAGAAGTAGTTGACGCCATCCGAAATGGGCGCTGTGAAGATGGACGTAGCCGAAAGGCTCCCGAGGGCCTGGGCGTAACCTGGGCATTTCTCGACCGCCCCGTCCCGATACTGGACGTTCCTCGAGTCGGTCCACGCCCCCGGAGGGAGATCGAGGTTTGGGATGTCCGGCGCGAACCCGGTCGCAAGATTCTTGATGGCGGCGCGTTTCATTAGCTTCCGATGCTGCCTTTCACGTTCGGCGAACCAGACCCCGCCACGAACACCACCGTCGTTCCCGCATCGTGCAGGATGGCATACCCCGCAGCACCGCCAGAGCCTCCGGCAAATCCCGAGGATTGTCCGTTCGATCCGGCCACTCCATAAGCACCGCCGTCTCCACCATCCGCATTGGTCGTACCGCCAACTCCGGGAGTACCGGCGCTTCCCGTGGTTCCCGCGGTTCCGCTCTCAGCACCCGAACCGCCTGACCCGCCGCCCGCGCCACCGCCACCGCCGGAACCTTCCGCCAGGGATTGACCACCACCACCACCACCACCGCCGCCGCCCCAGATGCGGCCGGAACTATTCGTGACGCGCAGCGTGCCGTTGAAATTCGCCCGGATTGCCGGGCCTCCGGCTTGTCCGTTGACGCCCGGAGAGTCCGAACCGCCCGCCCCGGCATTGCCGCCCTTGCCGATGGCGTAACCGAGATTGATGAGGTCCACAAATGACCCGTTCGCCAATCCGTCGAGGTGGATCGCGCCGAGGCTGGTCGAACTCGACTGCCTCTCGATGGCCGAGGAAATGCGCAGCACCAGAAGAACCGGGACGGAAGACGGGATCGAGGTGCCGTCAACGCTCTTCTGCCACGTCCCGCCGTTGGAAGACAGGGTGACCGTGTAGACCGGCAACCCCCCGAGCATCATCCCCATGGCAAGCATGGGATTAGCCTACGTTCAGTCCGGCCTGCGCCCAGACATCCGAGGTATTGTCATAGCTGAACGCGAACACGTCCCGCGCGCCGACAGCCGTGGAAAGCGTCGGCGTCGTGGAACCGGCGAACTTGTATTTCGACCCCCACGACCCGGTATAGCTGCCGGACCCGCCCTGGATCAGGTGGATCACGATCGTCTGCCCGGAGCGCCCGTTCGAGGGATTGGCAATGGTGGCATTGCTCGCCAGCACCGCCCGGAACACGTTCCCGTCGTCGCAGTTCGGCGTCATCGTGCCGCCGGTCCCCAGCGAGACGATGGTAGATCCCGTTCCTTTGGCGAAGGTCTGCGCCGCATCCAGCCGCGCATAGGCC
>NZ_JBLYIG010000744.1:0-1830 GCF_049222245.1 Nitrospira sp. BLG_2
GACGAGGCTCGCAAATTAGTTTCCTTGAAGCAGTGGTCATCTGCCCTTACAGCCGTGCAAAAGTGCCTGCCTCCGAAAACTCCTGACAGTTGGATTCTCTATCAGAGAGAAGCCTATTTACTCAGGAGCGATATCCTCAAGAAGTTGAGTCGGCCGACCCAAGCAATCGATGACCTTAGTGCGATCCTGCGAGCCGACCCCACTGATAGGCAAGCCTTGCTCGCGAGAGCCGCACTTTACCAAGAAGAACTGCAAGGGCATTTGGCAAAAGATGACCTCGAACGTGCGTGCATACTCGGGGCAACAGCTGCCTGCGAGCAGCTTCCGTAGTAGCATTTCTAACCACGCGTGCCTAATTGATACCAGCAAAGCTCTCGCGCGTTAACGCGCTCCACTCCGCCCTTCTCCCACGTCATAATCCCGTATGCTCATTTGACAATCCAAAAGATCGACACCTATAATGCGGTGGGCCTGATTGGTCGACACTGTGACCCTCCCAATGGCGCGATACGGTCAAAGGACCTAGCTATCTACCAATATAGTGACCCGAAAGCTCCTTGCGGTGGGCCTTCTGTGATCTTGAACAAAAGTAGAGAAAGAGCTTAGAGTGTCTCAGAGAATCAAGTGCGTGAAAAACCATCGTTTTCATCAACCAAAATTTCCCGGAGTGTAGGTTGTGATGAGTGACTATCGTGTGCTTCCAGGACCAGAACACTTTCTCCCCCCGGCCGCCGCAAGCATGGGAATCCGCTTGCCGAATCCAGGAGAAGCCCATATCAATGGCGTGATCACTTCTGAAGAAAAGGCTTATGAAGAAGCCGCACGTCAATTCTTAATGGCGAAAGTACCGACAATCTTCCCAGGCCCTCTCGTGTTGTGGGCATGGAACGAAAAGGCCGCCAAGAAAGCCACGGCGATCCGGCATCTTTTTAATACGCTCATCGAATGTGTTCAGCCCGGCCAAAAACCGATGCTGATTCCTATGCCAGACTACCGCCCCAAATATCCAAAAATTAATCCTGAAATCGAGATCAATCCCAATCATCCAAATTTGACGATCTGGCACAACAAAATCGACTGCTGCATATTTATCGGCGTACATTGCCACCAAGCCAATTTGTCGCTAAAGATTATTCGTGGGGGAACATCCTGCTACACTATCGCCATGTGCGCGCAGGCCGGCCATGAAGACGCCATGCTTTCATTCCGTGATGCATCAGTCGAAAAAATCATGCGATTGGCCGACACCATAAAGCGATTGAAAGGGACCGTCCAACCACGGCTAGCATCAGCCAATAATGGGGTTTCGAATTAACCGTTTGAAATCCGCGAGTGTGAAAGGAGGCGGAGTCCATGGCAGAAATAAAATCAGTTATCGGAACACAAAATAAAAAAGGTCAGACCTATACAGATACCTGGAAAATGATGAATGAGGCTCCGCGTACGCCTGCAGTCTTCACGGGCAGCGAAGTCATCAAGGAAGCTCTCCGTCGGGCAAGCTGCGATGTCATGATTGCGTATCCGATCACACCACAGAGTGAAGCCGCTGCATTGATCGGCGAATTATTCGCTGAAGGCTATATCGGAGACTATTTTCGCGGCGAGAGCGAATTTGCCGTCATGTCACAATGCGCAGGTTCCGCGTTTGGCGGAGCTCGAGTGTTCACGACGACAGCAGGACCGGGCACTATGCGTGCCATGGAGAACTTCCCGATGTGGGCTGGCGCCAGGTTACCGATTCAGATGATCGTCACCTGTCGAGGCATCAACTCACCGCTCTCGATTCAGCCGGACACACTCGAGATCGCCTATCTGCTGAACACCGGCATG
>NZ_JBLYIG010000745.1:0-1846 GCF_049222245.1 Nitrospira sp. BLG_2
CTTCAGTTGATACAGGCATGGGATTGGAGCGTGTTGCTGCTGTGATGCAAAATGTGCATAGTAATTATGATATCGATCTCTTTCAGCATCTAATGAGGGCGACACAAAAAATTCTAGAGGCAAAGCATCCTGAGCAGACAAATTTAAATGATGAAGAAAGTTTAACTTCAATTCGCGTGATTGCTGATCATATCCGTTCGGTGACTTTTTTAATTGCAGATGGTGTTACACCTTCGAATGAAGGTCGTGGTTATGTGCTGCGACGAATTTTGCGTCGGGCAATTCGTCATGGGAATAAATTAGGTTTACCACCGCAATTTTTTCATCAAATGGTTCAGCCTTTGGTTGAGGTGATGGGGGATGCTTATCCTCGTTTAGTGTCTGAACAGTCTCGTATTGTGGAAGTGTTAAAGCGCGAAGAAGATCAATTTGCCAAAACGCTGGAGCAGGGGATGCATTTGCTGGAAGAAGCGTTGAGCAAAATCAGCGCCAAAGAAATTCCGGGTGAAGTGGTGTTTAAATTGTATGATACCTATGGATTTCCCACGGATTTAACAGCGGATATTGCACGGGAACGTGGTTTAAGTGTGGATTATGCGGGTTTTGATAAGGCGATGGCGGCGCAGCGCGAACAATCTCAAACGGCTTCGCAGTTTGCGGTGGATTATACGGGGCAATTGCAAGTTCAGGGTGAAACCGATTTTACCGGTTATGATCGCACAACCGATGAAGCGGTAGTTTCTGCGCTTTTTGATCAAGCTGGCAAAGCGACTAAAACATTATCAGCAGGGCAGAGCGGGATTGTCGTGCTCGATCGTACGCCTTTTTATGCAGAAGCCGGTGGGCAAATTGGTGACAAAGGGCAACTGCAATTTGAAGGCGGATCATTTGCGGTTGAAGATACTAAAAAGCAAGGGATGGTGCATCTTCATTATGGAAAGCTGGTGGCTGGTTCTCTGAGTGTAAATGCCAAAGTGGACGCAGAAGTGGATTCGGCACGTCAGGCAATTATGTTGAATCATACGGCGACTCATTTACTGCATGCGGCGCTGCGTCGTGTGGTGGGCTCGCATGTGATTCAAAAAGGTTCACTGGTGGCGGCTGATCGTTTACGTTTTGATTATGCGCACCATGAACCCCTGACAAGCCAACAAATTTTTGAGGTTGAGCGTTTAGTCAATCAACAAATTCGTGCGAATTTAACGGGTAAAGTCGAAACGATGTCGCCTGAAGCCGCTACAAAAAAAGGTGCGATGGCGTTGTTTGGTGAAAAATACGGCGATGAAGTACGCGTACTCAGCATCGGTGAATTTTCAATGGAATTGTGTGGAGGTACCCACGTTAAACACACCGGTGAAATCGGATTATTTAAAATTATTTCTGAAGTTGGGATCGCAGCGGGTATCCGAAGAATTGAAGCTTTATCGGGTGATGAAGCTTTAATGTGGGCAGAAGAATCTGAGCAACAACTTCAAACAGCAGCTCTACTGCTCAAGACCAATCGTCAAAATTTAATTTCAAAATTAGAACAAACCTTTGAAGAAAAACGTCAGCTCGAAAAAGAATTACAACGACTAAAATCACAACTAGCCGGATCAAAATCTTCAGATCTGATTAGTCAAGCAGTTGATATACAGGGTGTCAAAGTTTTGGCGGCCCAAATTGATGGTGTAGACGCAAAAACTCTCAGGGAACTCGTCGATCAACTCAAAGACAAACTCCAAACCGGCATCGTACTGCTCGCCACCATCGAAGATCAAAAAATCCGCCTCATCGCCGGCGTCACCAAAAACTGCACAGACCGCCTGAGTGCTGGCAACCTAGTCAACCACATCGCCACCCAACT
>NZ_JBLYIG010000746.1:0-2042 GCF_049222245.1 Nitrospira sp. BLG_2
GCACTCAGCGACTCTCCGACCGGCGTTTCATCGCCCACCATCCGGCTTGGCCCTATTTGGCGAAGCGATTCAGCCTCGACATTGTCGGCACGATTCATCTGCAAACCGGGACAGAACCATCCGCCCTTCACCTCCAGTCCCTTATCGAGAAAATTAGAAAGGAGAAGGTCAAGGTGATCGTATCCGAGGTTCAACTCAGCCAACGGCTTCCTGAGCTGCTGGCAAGAGAAACCAAGGCCCATGTCGTCGTCTTGACGACGATGCCGGGCGGTTTATCAGGAACTGAGACCTACCTCGACATGCTCCGCTATAATGTGCTCCAATTAGCCGGTGCATTGGAAAAGACCTCGTAACCTTTTCTCATCTAACTGCCGGAAGGAGCTTCGGATTCCGTGTCTGCCCCCCGCGAGCCGATCATTCGTTTTGATCATGCCTCCTTCGGATTTCCCGGGCTCATTGCACTCCAGGATATCTCGCTATCCATCTACGAAGGGGAGTTTGTCGGAGTCATCGGCCCCAACGGATCAGGTAAAACGACGCTGTGCCGTGCCGTACTGGGCCTCCTCGCTCCCGTCGAGGGTCACCTCCATATCTTCGATTGTGCCTGCGACAAACTCCGCTGCTACCATCGCGCCAAGATAGGCTATCTCCCCCAGAAAGGAGCCGTTGATAGGAATTTTCCGGTGACGGTCCTGGAAACAGTGATGATGGGTCGTTACGGAGCACTGGGCCTGTTCAAGCGTCCAGTGAGGAAGGATCATGACATAGCATTGGAAGCCCTGACTCAGGTGGGAATGGATTCTCACAAGGATGATGCCCTGGGTCAGCTGTCCGGCGGCCAACAGCAGCGCGTCTTTATCGCCAGGGCCCTGGCCCAGCAACCCAAGGTCCTGATACTGGATGAACCGACCACCGGGCTGGATATCACCGCCCAACACAATGTCATTGAGCTCGTGCAGCACCTTCATGATGAGCTCAAATTGACTGTCCTGCTGATTACCCACGATATTAATATGATCCGCTCTCGGGTGGATCGATTGGTGCTCCTCAAAACCAGGCTCTTCGCCGCTGGTCCCCCCGCCGACGTTCTAAAACCCGACATCCTCCACCAGGTCTACGGCAAAGACCTTGTCATTACAGAGAAGGATCTCGTCATCGTCGAAGATTATCACCATCACCACTAGAAATTAGCAGATCCTGGAACTAAGCTTCTCCGTCAACGAACACATCGAGAAGCAACTACTTTCATAAAGACGCGCCAATGTTCTAAGAAGTCTTAGGGATGCTATAGTACGGATCATTCGTTGGTATAGGGAGGATCCGGGTTGAGAAGAAAACAGGTTCGGTGTCCTCATCTGATCCAGGCGCGTCGCGGTTGGGATGACAGAGGAGATCATCAGACAGTGCGTCGCTCGGAGGGAAGGAGAAGACCGGAACAGGCGAAGCTTGGATTCTGAGAAAGCACTACTTGTAACGGTTGATGGACCTATTACTGTAATGGGAATTTTCAACTCGTGAGAAATTCGGCATGTCTATAACAGGATTCTTGAGATTGGGATGAGCAAAATGATCAGTCCAAAGATGGTCCGCATCATCAGCAAGGCGTTACGGATCTGCAATGAAAGGCTTCATTTCTATCGATATTTCCCACTTAACGGTATGCGCTATTCTCCACATGATCTGGAAGGTTTAGATTCTCGGTATCGAGTGATGCATGAGATGCACGTTAAGGCACATACCGGACTCATCCAAGAAATGCGCGAACGCCAGTTCACTACCGTTCTGGAAGTGGCCTGTGGAACCGGCTGGAATATCCCTCACTTTCAAAATAACGGTTTTGAGTATTACGGTCTTGATATCTCCGAAACGGCCATTGCATTTGCCATGATGAAATACCCAGAGCATCGATATTTCAATCTTGGTATTTGCGACAGCTCCATGATTGGCGGGGATTCCTTTGACATTGTTTATTCCTCATCAATGCTTGAGCATATTGGGTACTATGAGGAAGCTATGCGGGAAATGATACGACTCTCGAAAAG
>NZ_JBLYIG010000747.1:0-2544 GCF_049222245.1 Nitrospira sp. BLG_2
TTTAATTTTATAATCACCGATATCCGTGGCTGGTCGAAATTTAATTTCTTTAAGTTGCTGCTGTTTGGTTTTTTTCTTTTGTAGCGCTTGCTTCTTATTGATCTCAAACAGGTATTTACCATAGTCCATAATTCGACAAACAGGTGGATCAGCATTGGGTGCAATTTCAACCAAATCTAAGCCAGCATCTTGTGCTTTAATTTGGGCTTCGCGAGTGGGGACAATGCCTACGGGCTCACCATCGGCATCAATTAACCGAATTGATTTAGCATCAATTTCATCATTGATCCTGGCCTGCTTTTTATCTGTCTGAACGCTAATGGGTTTATCTCCTCTGTGGATTAACTATTGATTAACAAGTTGTGTGAAGGCAGTGATTGTCATCGAGCCCAAGTCCTCACCGGATTGAGTGCGGACGGCGACTTCTTCAGCCGCTTTTTCACGATCTCCAATCACCACTAAATACGGAACACGCGCAATGGTGTGCTCTCGAATTTTAAATCCTACTTTTTCGTTTCTCAAGTCAGTAATGACTCTTAAACCTTGCTGTTTAAGTTTAGACGCTGTTTCTAAAACGGCATCCCGTTGATTCTCCGTAATATTCATGATCACCGCCTGAACAGGCGCTAACCAAGTGGGAAATTGACCCGCATAATGCTCGATCAAAATACCTAAAAAGCGTTCCATGGAACCCAACATGGCTCTGTGCAACATGACAGGTGTTTGTTTAGATCCATCTTCTGCAATATAACGAGCATCTAATCGACCTGGCATCGAGAAATCAACTTGCATGGTACCGCATTGCCAAACACGACCTATACAGTCTTTTAGTGAAAATTCGATTTTGGGGCCGTAAAAGGCTCCTTCTCCCGGATTCAATTCCCATTGAATGCCTTTATTATTTAATGCTTCTTCCAAAGCTTTTTCGGCTTTATCCCAGAGTTTTTGATCGCCAATACGATTATCCGGTCGGGTAGAAAGTTTCATCAGTACATCAGTAAAACCAAAATCGGCATAAATTTTTAAGAGTTGGTCGATAAATGCTGATACCTCGGATTGTATTTGATCTTCAGTACAAAAAATATGGGCGTCGTCTTGTACAAAATTTCGTAGTCGCATTAAACCATGCAAAGTACCTGAGGGTTCATTTCGATGACATGATCCAAACTCTGCTAAACGCAAAGGTAAATCGCGATAACTTTTAATGCCTTGATTGAAAACTTGAATATGGCAAGGGCAATTCATAGGCTTGATAGCATATGTGTGCGGATCAGCCTCCACTAAGAACATATCCTTTGAGAACATCGCCAAATGTCCTGACTTCTCCCACAATCTGCAATCGACTAATTGTGGTGTACGAATCTCTTGGTAGCCATTATCTTGAAAATAGTGACGGATATGATTTTGCAAAATATTGTACAGTGTAGCCCCATTGGGGTGCCAAAAAATCATGCCGGGTGCTTCTTCTTGGATATGGAATAGATCCATTTTTTTTGCGATTTTACGATGGTCGCGTTTTTCCGCTTCTTCTAAGCGAGTAATATAATCCGACAATTGTTTTTTATCAGGCCAAGCAGTGCCATAAATGCGCTGCAACATTTCATTATTAGAATCGCCACGCCAATAAGCACCCGCCAATTTCGTTAATTTAAAGGCTTTAATTTTTCCGGTGGAAGGTGTATGCGGCCCACGGCAAAGATCCACAAAATCGCCCTGGCGATAAATTGTCAAGATTTCGGTGGAAGGGATATCTTCGATGATTTTGGCTTTGTATTCTTCACCCATGCCACGAAATAGTCTAATCGCGTCATCTCGAGAAATTTCTTCACGACTGACAGGAAAATCGTTTTCAGCAAGGGCTGTCATCCGCTCTTCGATTTTAATTAAATCTTCGGGGGTAAAGCCCGGGGGATAAGAAAAATCATAATAAAAACCGTCTTCAATCACAGGGCCAATGGTCACCTGTGCTTCGGGAAATAATTGTTTGACGGCATGCGCCAATAGATGAGCCGATGAATGCCTGATAATGTCGAGGCCTTCCTGATCTTTATCGGTAATAATAGCGATATCGACATTACTGTCTAAAACCCGCGAAGTATCGAGAAGCTTTCCGTCGACCTTAGCGGCTAAAGCGGCTTTTGCTAAACCAGCACCTATACTTTGGGCGACTTCTTGGACCGTGACAGGACCGTCAAATTGCTTTTGACTACCATCCGGAAGCGTTATTGTCGGCATTCTATCATCCATTCTCTCTCATCAATTCAACGTTCTTGGTAGGCACGAGTGGTATCGAACCACCGACCCCCACCATGTCAAGGTGGTGCTCTACCACTGAGCTACGTGCCTATAACCATGACTAGGAAAGCCGATAAAGATACCATCTCCACGGAAAAAGGGGAAGGGGGCAGTGATAAGACCCGCCCCCTTTCCCCCCTTAAAATTGTTTCAACAGGACTTGCGGCACAGGCATTAAGAGGAATCTACCGGTCATTTCAGCAAAATGCTCAGGACTTGCGCTACAGTAGAAACTGATGGGTTGTACTG
>NZ_JBLYIG010000748.1:0-2948 GCF_049222245.1 Nitrospira sp. BLG_2
TATCTTAAAATGTTTAATTTCAAACTTAATGCGCTCTATAATTGTCTTATGGCACGCTCCAATATCAGAGATGTTTTGAATCGGAACTCTTAACCAGTTTTGATAATTATTATCAGGAATTGTCAATTCACGGAGTCTCGAACGCATGGTTTGAAACTCAAAAGCTCCTACTAATTTTTCATGACGTAAGTCGTCATCGGATTCTGAGTCAAACTCAATTACATGATCTTCATCATGAAGATAGTATAACTTCAATCCCCCACTATCTAACTCTTGTATATAAGGCCTGATTTGTTCTCTAAACACCGTCTGAGTTACATCAGGACCTGTGCGAATAATCGATCGATTTCTTCGATCGCGTTCACCATAACATTCTGCGGTTCTTAATGCGGATTGAGAGACTTTAAGATGGTAATTATCATAGATCCTATCAAGTTGTCTGATAATCATAGGATGATTCGGAGTGCATATGATGGCATCGTTACCTAACTCGTCGAAGGTGAGTTTTAAAAAGCGTTTATACGAGTTATCAGAACTACTTTCACTTTTAGGCGTTAAATTGTGGCTAGGGGATTGGCTACCTTCAGCAGCTTCCTCAGAAGAAGATGCAGCTTTGACTGTAAGAGAAGCTTTTGAATCTGGCGATGAGGAAGAGTCTCTTTCACCATGAATGACCACTGACCCAGCTGATTCAAATTTCATCGGGGCGTCTGGCGTCGCTCTTTGAGGGCGATGCTCCAGGACAATTAGAGGAAGACCATGTCGCTCGAAGAGCCCACTTTCCTCGAGCGATAAGCAAGGATTGCATCGTACATCTTGATCAAAATAACAACCACCTTTTCGAAGGATCAATAGCCGAATGATATCGCTTGAACATCCAAAATTTGGGTAGAGTTGCTTGATTTCACTTTTAGCCAATGCTAAAAGACCCCGATAATCTTCTATTTCGCTGATGTCTCTAATGATAAGTGATGACACTTTATTTTCATTATCACCAACATCTGTAACAACCTTAATTTCATGCGCTCCAAAAATCTGCTTGTATCGGTCTAGCAAGGGTCGAGCAGTCTTAGGATAAGTATCATAATCAACCCAAAGATGAACTCGACAATGAGGATTCGCCTTACACCAGCCAACCACTGTCTCTACTTCTCTTTCATCATCCATCAATTTAATACCACCCGCCCAAATAAAGTGGATGAATTTTGGTATACGGTCATTTGGGGCATTCTCTAGAGCTAATTTCATAGCCTTGATACCTTCTTGTTGCCAGCCACACGCTACTGTCGTTAATTATAGCACAGTAAGGGATAGGGTCAGATTGGGGGAATGGGGTCACCCATAGGGATCTAGTTTTTTGCATTGGCTGTTACCAGCGAATCTGCACGTCCCCAGACATCGCTGCCCCTGAAAATCTTCAGTGCCATGCCGCGTCCACGTGAATGAAATTACAAATCTATGGCTTCCCGAAGGATCCAAACCCTTTATCGGCTCGCGGCATGGGCGTTTCAGTATACAACCTGTCATTAGCCTGAAGGAAATCAGATGAGATGGCTTTCAATCAAATCTGATGGTTATTAACCAGACCCCTGTCGAATTCACCACCTCAGCCGAAACCTTTCATTAAAACGCTTTACTGATTTCAAAATCATATCCCTACCCTCAAACATCACCTGCCAATGATTATGCTCAAAAGTAAACTCCACTGGCAGCCTCTTCGCCAAAACCAAAATCCAATAAAGCGTCCCACTATCCAAAAAATGCCACCCCATATAACTCACCATCTGTTGCCGAGTCTGCCGTTTACGGTGCAGCTGGGGCCGTGGATGGTAATAACAGGTATGGCGTTGATATCATGTAAGCCTCGGTTTTAGTGGATGGATGCTATGCTAGCACCACAACTTTGACAAGCAATCTTGCTTTGTCAGAGACAATCATAGTGCAATATGGTAAATTGAAGTCATGAAAGCATCGCAAATTAAAAATCTATTCATGATAGGTGGGCCTAATGGAGCAGGCAAAACCACCTCAGCATTTTCATTGATGCCTGAATTAATCCACTGTGATGAATATGTCAATGCAGATGCTATTGCCTTCAGTCTCTCTCCCTTTAAACCCGAATCAATTGGTGTAAAAGCAGGAAAGTTAATGCTTTCAAGAATTGAAGAGCTAGCGAATCATAATCTAAATTTTGCCTTTGAAACCACAATGGCTTCAAAAACATTCACACACCTCATTAATCGTTGCAAACAAGAGGGGTACTTCATCAATATCCTTTATGTCTGGCTAAACGATCCGGATTTAGCTATTCAACGAGTAAACTCAAGAGTTGAGAAAGGTGGTCATAGTATCGAAGAATCAGTAATAAGACGGAGATACGTTCGAAGTATGTATAATTTAATAAATCTCTATATTCCACTGGCTGACGGTTGGAGTATTGTAGATAATTCATCTCTAGAGCTCAAACCCGTTGCTAAAAAATTACAACGCAGTGCTACAATTGACGTATATGACAACACCACTTGGAAAAAATTTGAGGACCTCAAACCATGAAAACTTCAAAAATAAATATTATAAATCGCTTTGAAATCGGTGTACGCAGAGGCGTCTCAAAAGCCCTAGAAGAACATAAACGCTTAGGAGTCCCCATCGTTATTTCAGAAAATGGTAAGATCGTTAAAATACAACCTGAAGATATTGTGGTTCCACACTACCCTTCTGATGACGAGATTATTGATGATTAATTACACTCAGTCATTGAATCTAGCAAAGGTGATTTTAGAATGTTAGATAACACATATTTCTTTATCTCTAATATACTTATCATCATTGGGTGGTTTGTCATTGCTTTTTTAAAAGATAGAAATGATATAACAGAGAAACGAAGATCAGTGAGAATTGAACATTTAATAAACGCTTACACAGTTTTATGCTCCTGGGTCCATAAC
>NZ_JBLYIG010000749.1:0-1978 GCF_049222245.1 Nitrospira sp. BLG_2
GTCCGCGACGGTATTTTTTATGGTAGTTGTCGAGAAGGTTCTGATCGTTCGTGTACGAGTGGATCGTCTCGATATGTCCCCGCTCGATGCCAAGCGTCTTTTCGAGAACTGCCAATACAGGAACGATTGCATTGGTAGTGCAGGAGGCGGCAGAAAAGATATTTTCGTTTTTATGATCGAACGATTCTTCGTTTATACCATAAACGACATTGGGAATATCGCCTTTACCGGGAGCGGTGAGAAGTACCTGGTTCACGCCTTTCGACTTAAGGTGTTTGCTTAATCCTTCGCGATCTCTTGCAATTCCGGTGTTGTCAATTACCAGTGCGTTTTGAATGCCATATTTGGTATAGTCGATCGATGAAGGGTCGTTGGCGGCAATCATATGCACGCTGTGTCCGTTTACGATAAGACATTTGTTTTTGAAATCCTCGATAACCGTTCCGGGAAATGCGCCATGTACGGAATCATT
The DNA here is from genome assembly GCF_049222245.1 of Nitrospira sp. BLG_2. Taxonomy (NCBI): domain Bacteria; kingdom Pseudomonadati; phylum Nitrospirota; class Nitrospiria; order Nitrospirales; family Nitrospiraceae; genus Nitrospira; species Nitrospira sp. BLG_2. The sequence goes on from NZ_JBLYIG010000749.1 coordinate 473, forward strand.
GCGCAGGAGATCTGCACGTTTGATAATATCTTCATCGCTGTCGCTTCTTGTTACGACTGCACGCAGTCTGAGCTGTTCTCCTTTGCCTGCCTGGGCAATTAATTCACGCATTACGATACGTCCGATCCGGCCAAAACCATAAAGTATGACATCCTTCGGGACGATGGTGTGTTTTTCCTTTCCGATGAATTCGCGGAGTTTATTGGCTGCAAATTCGCCGGCATTTTTGAAATTATTTTTTTCCTGGAACCACTCAGCTTCGAGTCTGCCGATATCAATTCGTGAAGGAGCCAGATCAAGCCGGTTTAATTCATTGGCAAGCATCAGGGTGTCATGTATGTTTATCGGTCTCTTGGCGATCTCCTTTGCATTTTGATGAAGGTTGAGTATTTCACTGGCGCTTCTGTCGACCAGCTGATTGCGGAAAAGAACCAGCTCAACGGACTTATCGAACCATAGGGTTCCGGTAACATGTATCAGAGCGATTGCAGCTTTTTCCTGGAGAATCCATTCAGCCAGTTCCGATTCGTATTGATCCTTGTAGGCTAACGACATCTTATCATTCATTGTATCAAAAGTCATTGTGTTATTTTTAGGTTGTTGGTTCAATTTTAAACAAGAACAGCTTTCAAATTGAAAGCTGATGCCTGTTATTGGTTATATACATTAAAAAAAAATATTATCCGAGATAAGCCTTAAGTAACCTGCTTCTTGACTTATGGCGCAGACGGCGAATTGCCTTTTCTTTAATCTGGCGGACACGCTCACGAGTCAGGTCAAATTTGGCCCCGATTTCTTCGAGTGTAAGTCCATGCTGCATTCCAATGCCAAAAAATAATTTAATTACTTCCCTTTCTCTCTCTGTGAGCGTGCTTAATGATCTCTCAATTTCCTTTTGAAGCGATTCATTCATCAGCATTCCGTCGGCACGGGGAGAATCCTGGTTTTCCAATACATCGATCAGGCTGTTGTCCTCGCCCTGTACGAATGGTGCATCCATAGAAACATGTTTCCCGCTTACACGCATCGTGTCGGCTATTTTTTCAGTAGGTATGTCGAGGATCTTTGCAAGTTCATCCGGAGAAGGCTCACGCTCGAATTCCTGCTCAAGTTTTGAATATGCCTTCGAAATCTTATTCAGGGAACCGACCTGGTTGAGAGGCAACCTTACGATTCTCGATTGCTCTGCCAATGCCTGTAATATACTCTGACGAATCCACCAAACGGCATAGGAAATGAATTTAAATCCACGGGTTTCATCAAAACGTTTTGCAGCTTTAATCAGTCCAAGATTTCCTTCGTTGATCAGATCGGGGAGGCTCAATCCCTGGTTTTGATATTGCTTTGCAACAGATACAACGAAACGAAGATTAGCCTTTGTTAGACGATCCAATGCAACCTGGTCTCCTTCTTTAATCCGGCGCGCTAATCTGACTTCTTCTTCGGCAGTAATGAGTTCTTCGCGTCCGATCTCCTGGAGATACTTTTCCAGTGACTGACTTTCGC
>NZ_JBLYIG010000750.1:0-14735 GCF_049222245.1 Nitrospira sp. BLG_2
CTCTCACGACGAACCTCGTGCCATGCGATGCACTAGACGAATGTTGTCGCTCGCTGTCCTTGGAGCCGTCCTTCTTGGAGTCGGCGACATCGGCATGGCGGGCGGGAGAGATCCGCGACCCCGCCGCGACGAACCCGCAAGCGCTCCCGCGCTGGACACGCAGGGCCGAGTCACGCCCGCTCACGGCGCGGTCGACACCGTCGCGGTGAGGCAACTCGCCGCAGCCCCGGATTCGACGAGTTCCGTGGCATCGTGGCAGCCCGCGCTCCGCGTGGTCGATGAATAGGACCATCCCGTGCCGCTGGCAGAGTTGGTGCGCGTCCCACGAGGGAGGCGGCGCCTGCTGGCTTCCGACCTCGAGCGCGTCGCCGCCGCCGATCCGGAGGGCGTCCTCACGACGGCGGAGGTCCGCGACATTCCCCATCGGGCGCACTTCGTGTGCGCAGAGGGCTTCGTTTCCCAACAGGTGAGCTTCCCACTTCCCGCGGCGAGCGATTCGCGCATCGTCCTGAAGCGGGGACTTGACCTCGCCGTCGCGTGCGTGGGACCGGGCGACCAGCCGGTTCCGGGCGTGCAGATGACGATCTCACGGAAACTGTTCCAAGACAACGCGCCGGGCGAAGGGCACGCGCCGGGCGCGCACGCCGGTCTCGACCCCACGACGGCGCTCGTGAGCGCGACCTCCGATGACAACGGAATCGCCCGTTTTCGGTGCGTCGCTCCTGGCCGCTGTTTCTACCGAGCCGAGAAGGCGGGGTACGCCGCCGTCCACCGAGACCCCACTCTCAAGGTTCCACCCGTCGAGATCACACTGCGGTTCGTACCGATTCGAGTCATCGTTGGGAAGCTCGAAGGCGAAAAGGCGCTGACCTGGCCCTACAGCTACTCGGGCCCGCCGCTCGTCGAGAGCAGTGGCGCGCTCGAGGAGAGCCTCAGAGTCCGGAAGGACCTGGAGCGCCAATACCCTGGAGCCTTCGTGACCGTCGCGTGCTCGCAGGAGGCCGAACTGCCGCCGCTCGAAGTATCGTTCCTGCTCGAGAGCGGGAGGATTGCAAAAGCACAGTTCCATTTTCGCTCCCTTCTCGAGCGGCCGCTCGCGCAAACGGCGCGCCCCGTGTTCGTCGACGCGCCGGCACTCTCTTGGCGAATGGGCCGACTTCGAGTGGTCGACGACGCGGGTCGCCGCGTTCCCGTCGGCGAGATTCGACTGCGCGTGTCCGCGAACGAGACGCTCTCTTTCTCCTACTCGATTCCAGTCGACGCGACCGCGCGACTTTGGGTCGGCACTCATCGGTTCGAGGGGTTCTCCGGTGCGCTAGCGGCAAGAGAGGCGCTTCCGAAGGAGATCTCCATCCCCGACCGGGAGAATCAGGACATCGAGGTGAGGCTTCCCCTTCGCGTTCAGGCGTGCCACGTCGTGTTCGAGGCGGAGGACGAGACGCCCATCGCGGGCGGTTACGTGACGATCACGTCCGCGAACGGGACTCCCGTGACGCATTTCGTGCCCGATCTCGCCCGGCTGGTGTTTCTGTTGCCCTGTGGTTCCACACAAATCCACGCGAAGTTGCTCGGGTACGACGAGGGCGTGCGGACGTTCGACCTCGAGGAAAGCGCGCCGGAACAAGTGAAGAACCTCACGATCGAGCTTCGAGGCGCCGCGCGTTGACTCCAAGAACCCCAAGAATCGGACGCGCACGGTCCCAGCGACGAGAGGCGCATCGAGGAGGAGCCCCTTCACCCGCGCCTGCGGGCCGATGCGCCGTCTCGCGGATCTCCTACCGCCCCCTTGCGCTGCGAGCCCGGGGGCCTGTCTCGAGAAGGTCGTGCTCGTCGCGCGCGAGCATGGCTTTGAGGAGCGGGTGCTGGAACCTCCGCTCGGCCGTGATCGCATAGAACGCCTCGAAGAGCCCCGGCACGACACCGTGCTCGTGCAGCACCCCCTCGCGGAGCTCGTCGCGAACCACGACGGACGGCACGAGCGCGAGCGCATTGGTGTCGCGCGCCAGGAGCCGCATCGTCGCCATGTCGTCCACCTCCGCGAGGATGCGGATGCGCGCGCCGAGCTGCTCGCACAGGGCATCGAACTCCAGCCGGATCTCGCTCTCGCGGCCCGGCACGATCATCGGAACACCAACGATGCTCTCGGGAAATCGGAATCCCTTCATGCGCCTCGAGCCGACGACGCTGACGGGCTGCCGGGCGATGCGACGGCAGCGGAGCCGACCGGCGAGCTCGCGCGCGGGAGGACGATTGGCAAGCACGAGGTCGACCGCGTGGTTCTCGAGCCGGAGCAGGAGATCGGCGAGAACCCCCGACTCGAGGCAAAGACGAACATTGGGTTGTCCGAGCAGCGGCTTCACGAGCGACTCCAGGAAGTTCCGCGACAGCGTGGCGACGGCGCCCATCCGCAAGACGTGCTCGGCCGGTCTTCCGCGCTCGAGGGTCGAGACGAGTTCGCGGCCCGCCGTGAAGATCTCGTCGGCGTAGGCGAGCGCGATCTTCCCCGCTTCCGTGAGCACGAGACGGCGCCCTTCGCGGTGGAAGAGGGGCTGGCCCAGGCTCCCCTCGAGCTGTTGGATCTGGGAGGAGAGCGCCGACTGGGCGACGTGCAAGCGCGCCGCCGTCCGCGTCAGGTTGCCGTCCCGCGCGACCGCCCAGAAGTAGCGAAGGTGGTGGAAGTTGACCTGTTCGACGTTCGTGATCGATCGCATAAACAGAACAATATTAGCACGCTTATGTGTTTTTCTCGAACTACGGGGCTGACTACACCTTCCTCCATGAGCACGCCCGAGGGCTGGCCCCTCCTCGTCCCCGTCCTCGCGCTCGCGATTCCCGCGGCGCTCACGCTCGCGGCGGTCGCCTCGCCCCGGCGCGCGGGGCTTGCGAGCGCGCTCGCGCTCGGAGGGGCGCTCCTCGTGGCCGCGGGCGCCGCCGTCGCGCGGGGCGTGCCGGCGGCGACGGGCTCCAATCTTGGGGTCCGCATCGACGCCGTCACCTGCGTCGTCCTGCTCCTCGTGACGGCCCTCGGGGCGGTCGTCGCCCGCTACTCACGGACCTACCTCGATGGCGACCCGGAACTCGCGCGGTACCAGCGCTGGCTCCTGCTCACCCTGAGCGCGGTGACGGCCCTCGTCGTTGCCAACCATCTCCTGGTCCTCGCGCTTCTGTGGACCGCAACGAGCCTCGCCCTCCATCAGCTGCTCACGTACTACTCGGACCGCCCGGCGGCGCTCGTCGCGGCGCACAAGAAGTTCCTCGTCAGCCGGCTCGCCGATCTCTGCCTCCTCGGGTGCCTCACGCTCGTCCATCGCGACGTCGGCAGCCTCGACCTGGACACGATTGCCGGGTGGGCGAGTTCCCATCCCGAGCTCACCCCCTCGATGCATGCCGCGGCCCTGCTCGTCGTCGCGGCGGTCGCGTTGAAGTCCGCGCAGCTCCCGTTCCATGGCTGGCTTACGCAGGTGATGGAAGCCCCGACGCCGGTGTCCGCTCTCTTGCACGCCGGCGTCGTGAACATCGGCGGCTTCGTTCTCATCCGGCTGGCACCCTGGATGGATCGCGCCGAGCTCGCCCAGCTGTTCCTCGTGGCTCTCGGGCTCGCCTCGACCCTCGTTGCCTCCTTCGTCATGACGACGCGGGTCAGCGTGAAAGTTGCGCTCGCCTGGTCCACCTGCGCACAGATGGGGTTCATGCTCGTCGAGTGCGGCCTCGGCCTGTGGCATCTCGCGCTGCTCCACCTCGTCGCCCACTCGCTCTACAAGGCCCATGCGTTCCTCGCCGCCGGGTCCGTCGTCGACGAATGGCGCGTGCGGGCCCTCTCGAAGCGGCCGGCCGCGCCGACGTGGGCCCGCTTGGGGATCGCTCTGTTCGTGGCCGCCGCGAGCGCGATCCTTGGTGTTGTCGCGCTCGGCCGCGTCGTGGCCCTGTCGCCTGCGGAGCAGCGCGCCGTTTCGTTGCTTGCGGCGCTCGTCAGCCTCTCCCTGGTCCCGCTGCTCGCTGGAACGACGACGGGCCCCACGTCGATGGCCCGGGCCGCGCTGCGCGCCGGGGGAGTTGTCTTGCTTTATGCCGGTTGGCATGCGGCGGCTGCGCACTGGATGCCACTCGAGGTCGGGGCGCCGAATGCCGCGGGCTGCGTTCTGGCGGGCCTCGGCTTCGCCGGGCTCTTCGCCACAAAAACCGCGCTCCAGCGGTTCCCCGACGGGCGCCTCGCGCGCGCCCTCCAGCCCTGGCTGTTCGCCGGGCTCTACCTCGACGAGCGCTTCACACGATTCACCTTTCGCGTCTGGCCGCCGCGCCTCGGGCGACGGCGGGAGTCGCCGCGCCCACTGCACCTCCAAGAAACCCTCGAGGCCCGAACGTGAGCGCATCGAACGCTGCCCCCCTGGCGCGAATGCAGGAAACCGCCGCCGGGAGAGCCTCGTCCGCCTCCGACCTCGACGGAGCGCTGCAACGCGCCTGTGCGCGGATCGCCCCGGCCTGGCCGCTCGATCGCTTCATCGCCGTCAATCCCTTCTGGGGCCTGATCGACGCGCCGCTCCCGGAGGTCGCCGCGCAGTTGCGATCCCACTCGGGCGCCCAGCTCCTGATGCCGCGCGCGTGGTACCGGCAGGAATACCGCGAAGGGCGGCTCCGCGACGAACACCTCCAGGCCGCGCTCGAGGCGAGCGATTCCCAACGATCGCTCGCAGGCCTTCGCGCGCTGCTCGAGCAGTCCGAGCCGGCGCCCGCCACGCGCGCTCGTGTCGTCGACGTCGCGGACGCGGCGCGAGACCTCGCGCACGAGATGCCGTGGCGCACGTTTGTCCTCCACAGCGTCAGCCAGTTCTGCGCGGGCTACTTCGACGAGGGGCAGGCGCAGTTCGGCCCCGCTCGGGATGGGGGGCTCTATGCGTGCTGGCGGAAGCACGCGCGGGCGGACCGGAGCCCGGCGCTCCTCATGGGAGCGATGGCCTTCCGCACGCATGCCAAAGATCTGCCCGCGACGGCGCGCGAACTGGCCGCGATCGCGCTTGCGGCGCTCGAAGTGCCGCCGCAGGAGCGCGAGACCTATTTGTGGTGTCTGCTTCTCGACCAGAACGGCTGGGCGTCGTGGTGCGCGTACCGCCGCTGGACGGCGCGTCTCGAAGGGCGCGACGACGACTCGCTTCTCGATCTCCTCGCGATTCGGCTTGCTTGGGAGTGGATCCTTCACCGCAGCGGCGGAGAGGCGCTGGCCCGGCGCTGGAGGATCGCGCAGGCGAACTGGCCGACGATCGATGCCGCCGCGGCGGCGAGCCGGCCGCACGACTGGCTGCTCCAGGAGGCGATGGAGATCGCGTGGCGCGAGCCGGTGCTGCGCGCGTTCCCCGCGGGGCTCCGCGCGCCGCGCCCCTTGCAACCGGAGGCCCAGGCCGTCTTCTGCATCGACGTGCGCTCGGAGGTCTTCCGCCGCGCCCTCGAGGCCACCGCGCCTTCGATCCAGACGCTCGGATTCGCGGGCTTCCTTGGCATTCCGATGGAGTACCAACCGCTCGGCGCTCCCGCCGCCCGCCCGCAGTTGCCAGGACTCCTCGCGCCTCGCCTGCGCACCGCGGACACGGGCCTCGGAGCCGACGCGGAGGCGCACCGTGCCCAACATTTCGACCTCGCGGCCGCTTGGAGGTCCTTCAAGACCGACACGCTGTCGACCTTCACGTTCGTCGAAGCGCTCGGGCTCGCCTCGATGGGCAAGCTGCTCGGGAGCAGCTTGCGCCTCGGAACGTCACGCAGCGCCGAGCGTGCGGGGCTCACGCGCGTGATGGAAGCGGCGCGCCAACCCCGCGTGGTCGCCACGGCGGACGGCGCGTCCCTCAGCCCCGACGCGCGCTGCGACCTCGCCGCCGCGATCCTCCGCGGCATGAGCCTGACGCGCGACTTCGCGCGGCTCGTCCTCCTCGCGGGGCACGGAAGCGCCACGCGCAACAATCCGCACGCGGCCGGGCTCGACTGCGGCGCGTGCTGCGGGCAGACGGGCGAAGTCAACGCGCGCGTGGCGGCGTCCTTGCTGAACGAGCCGGAGGTTCGCGCCGGGCTCGCGCAGCGGGGAATCCGCGTCCCCGATACCACCTATTTCGTGGCAGGGCTCCACAACACGACCACCGACGACGTGGAGCTGTTCGACCTCGAAGGGCTGCCCGCGTCCCATCGCGCGGACCTCGAGGCGCTCCGGTCGCGGCTCGCGGAGGCCGGCGGGCGCGCGCGGGCGGAGCGCGCCCCACGATTGGGGATCGAGGCCCCCGATCCGGCGCGCCTCCGCAGCGCCCTGCGCGCGCGAGCCGCCGATTGGGCCCAGGTCCGACCCGAGTGGGGGCTCGCCAACAATGCGGTGTTCATCGTCGCGCCGCGCGAGCACTGCCGCCACCTGAACCTCGAGGGACGATCGTTCCTCCACGAGTACCGACACCACGAAGACGAGGGCTACGGCGTCCTCGAGCTGATCATGACCGCGCCGATGGTCGTGACGCATTGGATCAACTTTCAGTACTACGCGTCCACCGTCGACAACGAACGCTACGGAAGCGGCAACAAGGTCCTCCACAACGTCGTCGGCGGCCACCTTGGCGTCTTCGAGGGCAACGGCGGCGACCTTCGGATCGGGCTGCCGATGCAGTCCCTCCACGACGGCGAGCGATGGGTGCACACGCCGCTACGGCTTTCCGTTTTCATCGAGGCGCCGCGCGCCGCGATCGACGGCGTGCTCGACAAGCACGCGCTCGTCCGGGCGCTCGTCACCAAGAGCTGGGTCTCGCTCTTCCAGCTCGACGAGGAGGAGGGCGCCGTGTACGGGTTGCGGGGAGGGAGCTGGCGCCGCGAGACCCTCGCATGATCGATGGCGCCGTCTCGTCGTCTCCGCCCATCGGTCGCCGGGGGTGGGGGCCCGGGAATTCGCGTCCGCCGCGCGCGCGGGGCACGTTTTCGGGTGCCACGGGCCCCGAGCCATGCGAACTCCCCGCACACCGAACTCGAAGCGCCCCCGCCCGGACGGGACGGCGGTCGCAGGGTTCCTCGATCTTCACGAGCGGATTTTGCGGCTCGCCCGGCAGGAGGTCCGCCGCTTCGGGCCGCACCGCCCCGACCCGACGGACGTGGTGCAGGAAGCGTGGAGGAGGGTTCTCGAGATCGCGGCTCGCGGCGGGGATGTTCAGACGGGCGCCCCGTCGGGCGCGTGGCTTCGGATGCTCGTCCGCAACGTCGCCCGGGAGGAGTGGCGCGCCCTCGCCCGGGTCGTTTCGTTGGGAGATCTCGCCGCGCTCGAGGGCGTCGCGCGCCAGGTCTCACCTTTGCGAGCGTGGAAGCCCCCGAAGTCCGTGGGCGCCCGCTGGAAGAAGCTCCCGTCGACCCAGAGGGACGTCGTCCAGCGCCTGCTCGCCGGACCGTCGATCCGTGAGATTGCGAGGGATCTCGGGGTCACGCCGCGCACGGTCCGAGGTCGCGCCGAGGCGGCGCGGAAGCGCCTCGCGGGGGAGGCGGGAGCCGCTCCGACGCGCGTCGTCCCGCGGCAGGCCGACCCGGCAGTCTTGGCATCCCTTCCGGCGATCTGGGCGCGCGCCCACGCGCTCGACAGCCAATGCCGGAGCTACGCCGAGATCGGGCGCGAGCTTGGGCTTTCCACGCAGGCGGCGCGCTCGCTCGTGCGGCGCGTGCGGCGGTTCCTCGCGGCGGGCACGCCGGCCTCGGCGAGCGGAACGGCGCAGGAGGACGCGGGAGCAGGCAACCCCCGACGACGGACGGGCGACCCCCCCCCCCCCGTCATGCATAAGACATGTGTAGGACTCCGAATTCCTGTCGTGCTTCAGACCTACCGCCCGCGAACAACGGCATTGGCGCACTGCCCTGCGCCGCTCGCAACCGCACTCCCCTAGGCGGCGAGCCAATATTGGCGATCACACCGATACGAATCTCGAATCTGTAAACACGGGCTGAGCTGCTGGGCACTCCACGTACGACTGCACTAGCGGCAGTTTCCATCGCTTCCCACGCCTCTCGACCCCGACTACTGAACGCACTCGCTCCGCTCCGTGGCTCGTCCGACCCGCTGGATCGCCGAGTCCTTTCAGCATTCCCCCAGCTTGCCAACAGGAGAACGTCGTGACCCTCAAGTCTTGGCTCATCGCGCTCGTCGCCATTGTAGCCATTGCCAGTCTCGCTTCCATCGTTCTGGCAGGCAACGCGTCCGGCCTCAAGAGCTACCCCAGCCTTTCCGGCCCCCCGCTCGACCCCTCCATCTGCAATGTGGGTGCCCAGGGGTCGATGGAGTGCGATACGACCTACGGAATCTGCGTCGATGGCCAGTGGCTGTGCAGGCAGTTCTGCTACGACGTAAACAACAACCCCACGAACGGAAGTACGAGCGGAAGCGGACTACCCATCAAGTGGGTCCACTGCTCCGACAGTAACTAGTCCGAGGGGTGCACGCCCCACACCGCGTCCTGGCTCCGCACGAGTGGAGCCAGGACGAGTTGGTGACCTCGGCGATACCTCACCTTCTTGGCGATCGATCCGGCGCCCACAACGCTAGATCAATCGGACGTCGTAGCGCCCTTCGCAGATCCTGGAAGGTCCGATCGAAAACGATCCATGACAAACTCGCCGCATCCCAGCGCGCCCAACGCACTCCCTGAGGGCAGACACCGACGAACGCGCGCATGCCAGCGTAGCGCAGGCCGCCTGTCGAACAGGCCACCCGTGCTTTGCACGACGCAGCGTCGTACCTGGCCCGCGCCTTTAGAATGACTGCTACGCGGTACTCCGCCAGGTATCGCTACGGCCACGACCCGAACACTCGGCACTACCAACGTCCTCTGAGACTCCCAATGTCGAGCCACCGACCGGCGCGCACTTTCCCGACAGTCATCCGGCTGGCTCTCGCCGCAGCCCTCGGTGCCAGTGCAATCGCTCGGGTCGCGGTCGCGCCCAGGGGGGTAACCGTAGTACCGCTCCTCACAGTGGTGCCCTTCGAAGACGTGCTTCGGCACGCGGCACCGCTCGTGTACGGACTTTCCGCCTGCGAACTGTCCTTCGCAGTCCTCCTCCTAGCGCGAAATCGGAGTCACTTCGCACTGCTCTCACTGGTCTGCGTCTACGGGGCCTCGGTTCAGACTCTTGAGATCGTCATAGGTCGGGGACCGCTGACAGCCCTCATTCCGGGCTCACTTGCACTAGGGCCGAACTGGATCGCCCAACAGATCGCGGTACTTCTTCTCGCACTCTCCTGCGCGCTGTCACAGTTGGTAAATGCCCGCCTGGAACCGGCACCGCCCAGTTGTCTCGAGGCCGCGGCGCTGGCGAGACCAGTCTCGACACTTGTTGCACGGCGAGCGACAGGCCCGTCCCACTCCATCCACTACAGTGATGACTCCAACCCACCACCCGGGCTAGTCTCCTCACGCATTCCGGCCCCACTGCCGTCGTTTCCACACTCCGAGCCGTGATGGGAAGCAGACGCTCGAACTCGCCTCAAGTGCCTCACCCGGAAAGAATCCAGCATTGCACCATGGTCCCCGTAGGACGCGCACTGAGCCTCGTGTGCATTCTCTTAGTCACATGCACACGTGGGGTGGAGGTCCAGTCAACTCCCTTCAGATCCGAGTCTACGACAGTGCGGCGCGGAGTATCTGACTTCACCAACGTTCGATCCATCGCTTTCACCGACAACGACTGGTCCGACCTGGCGCCGCTGGCAGCGGCGGTGGCGCGCGCCCGTATCGTTGTTCTCAATGAGTCTCACGACGACGGGACGAGCTACCGCGCAAAGGCAAGAGTCGCACGCTTCCTTCACGAGGCGTGTGGCTTCAACGTCCTGGTCTTCGAGGGGAGCTTTTTCGAATGCCGTGAAATCGATCGGTCCCTGCAAGACGGGAATGCACTGGACGCCCTTCTCACGGCACCGGGCATTTCTCACCTCTGGCGCAGCGCAGCAGAACTAGCGCCGCTGTTCGAATACGTCGCGACTTCGTACGCAACAGCGCGCCCGTTCCGCATCGCTGGCATGGATTGCTATTTCGGGTACTTTTCGGAGCTCCAGTCAGGCTTTCGACGGGGGCAGGACCCGTCACGACCACGGCCAGCGGTATTTGAATACCTCTGGAACCTGCTCCACACCGAAGTCCCCAACGATAGGGTCGACAGTGCGCTCAATGCGCTCGAGAGCTTCTCTCAGGCATCAATTGCAGGCTACCGCGGGACTGAGGCCGAGCGCACCGCCACGCAGGCCGCCTTGGCAGTACTCGACGAAGCGGTAGAGCGCGGTCACAACCGACTACGTGCCGACCTCGGTCCCGAGGAGCTTGGCTTCCTAACGCGGCTCCTGGACAACATTCGACTGTTCGAAGAGTGGCTTGCCCCGCCGGCGCTGGGTGGAGCTGAAGTGACAGCAGCTGGAGCGTTCACGAATCCGCGCGATCTTGCAATGGCAAGAACACTCGAGTGGATCGCGCTAACGCAGTTCCCTTCCGAGAAGATCGTCGTGTGGACCGGCGGTTTCCACGGACTCAAGCGTGCCGCTGAACTCCAACCGGTCGCAGACAGCCCGAGCTTTTTTTGCGTGCATAGCGTAACCGAACACGTCTCACGCGCATTTCCAACCCAACTGTATGTTCTCGCGTTCTCGTCCGTCGACGGTACTGTCGGCAGGCTCGGCGGCCGCGTCGTAACTCGCATCCCAACGACCGCGCGAGGAAGCCTCGAGGATCTGTTCGCACGTACGGGAGCCGCTCATGCATTCCTTGATCTGTCCTCACTTCCGCGAGCCCACTACCTCCGGACCACTGAGTTGGAGGCCACTTGCGTGAACGCAACACGACAGCGGGCGCGCTGGCCGTTGGTGTTCGACGGAGTCATGTTCTCAGCCTATGCGCTTCAGGCCTGCAATGGCGCCAGCGGTCGCAGTCAGCCCGAAATACTGAGCGGTCCGGCTGCGGCCGCCGCCTTCAATCAGTCCAAGCCATCCGCCGCGTTGCGAGAACTCCTTGCCCTGCTCAGCTCGTCACGCTCTCCGTCAGTCCAGCAGTACATCGAAGGTACTCTGCAGGCGCAACTGAGCGCTGCCGACGCGTTCCTTGCGTCCTTCACCGACGGGCGCGAGCGGCCCTCGCCAGCGCATCAGGCAATTGTCCCAGAGGTTGACGGGTACGCAGAAGTTCGCGAAACGACGCGCCTCGCACTCGTCCGAGGTTCCGCACAGCATAGCTTCCTCTCATTTGACAAGGACGCGCTTGTCTACTCGAATAGTGCTATCGAAGGCGCGCTCGCTTTCTCAGAGCCCTCAGCACTACTCGTCCGCGGCGACGTCTCGGGGCCACTTCGCTTCGCGCGTGGAGGTCTCCTCGTGATCGAGGGCACCCTCGATGGCGCGCTCGTGGCCGGCGAGGGTGACATGTCGATGGTAGTAGAGGGCGGCGTTGCGGCGAGTGCCATACCGCAGATGCGACTGTTCGGACGCGCTCTCATCGCAGTCCCATCTCATGTCGCGACAACGACCAGCCTCGTCGCTTACTTGTCATCTCACGCACGCGTCGCAACTCACCTAAGCGCGACGCCGTCCGAAGTTGCGAACGATTGTGGTGAGGAGTTTCTTCTGATATCGGTGGCTGACTTCCAGTGATGTACTCCAGACACTCACGCAGTCACAAGAGCCGTCGAGCCGTGACATTTGCGCACGTCGCGGCGCATCTGATGCCAGGGCTCGTCCTCGCGGGCTTGCTCGGCATTAATGCACAGATCGCGCAACGAGCGTCGACGTCATCAACTGTGTTTGCGCTGAAGAGCGGCCAACTCAGCATTTCGTTTTGCAACCAACCGTCGCCGGGTGATGTGTGGAGACCGATGTCCACCGTTGCTGTCGACGCGGCTCTCTCACAGACACCCTCGTTCCACTCGATTGATTCAGGAACCATTTATGTCCCAGAGTCGATTCCTCACCACATGCTGTCGTATCCAGAGGCTACCGCACGCCTAGGAGGCGCACGCGTCATCGGGTCATGCTTGCTGTTTGACCCAGGCACGTTTGGCTTTCGCCAGATTGCGGAGAAGTTCCCAAGCCAGGCGTCAATCGTGAGCTATGGAGAAGGCGAAGTCACCTTGATGTGCAGTCCCGTGCCCTTCCACTTTGCTATCGCAGGGCGCGCGGCCGCGCTGATTCAGTGCGACCGAGTGTCATCTGTCGTCGTGGCTGTTCAAGACCGCGACGTTGGGCTGGCAAGACGGGTTGCCGCACTAATCGACACGATGCTCTCGAAAGACGAGGTGTTCGCGCGTGCTGCATCCAAGTCGATTCCGAGTGCAGTCATTGTGACTGACTGCAGGAGTTTTGGGGAGCCCTCGGACTCGTTGGGTGGACTAGGCTCAAACGTGTTCGTCGGCCCGTTTGCCAAGGAGTCGCCCGAGCTCGCGTTCAGAGTCTGTGCATTCGTGATCCGTTCGTACCTCTACTCACTCGATCCGATTGGACCGGAGTGGCCACGAGTCCTCCTGTCGGCTGCGTTTGCAGATCAGTTCCTTGAGACCGCACTTCACTGGAGTTCGGTACTCAGCACCGATGCGGCGCGGGTACGCATGCTCGATCAAGTGCCGAAGCTCGCGGCTCTGCGCAGGGATCTTCAAGCGCCGACCGAACGGCTGTTCGAGCGACTTGTAGAGCTGTACGGTCCGGTGATCGTCCCCAGAGTGCGCGCTTTGTTGACTGCGCGCCCAGCGGAAGAATGCTCAAGTGCTGCGAGCGCGCTCTTGAGAGCATGCGAAGATGCAAGGGCCCTGAACTCACTATGTAAGCCTGGCGACCTGGACGAGGCGGTCCGCGCATTTGCTGCGACGGATATCCGGCGGCGCTCGCTCATCGCGGTTGATGACACAGCGGCGAGTACACCAGTGACGATTACAGAGCCATGCTGCGCCGTTCTGGATGCAGGCGATACCGCTGGGTACCTTGAAACATGCGGTTGCAAAGGGGTCAAGGGTGGTGGGTTCACCGACATCGTTCTTGCTTGGAGCCGTTCGCCAGCACGGGGAGCGGATTCAATCAAGATCCTCCACGGTAATGTCGTTGGGGCGTCGGGGAGGCGTGGATTTGACCCACTCGCGAACCGGCTAATACTTGATGGCGTGCGCCAGCTTGACGTGAAAGCGATGGTCCTGGGTAGCATTGAGCTGCTCGCGCTGGCGTATGGTGATCTTGACGAAGTCGCACTGACCGGAATTCCGGTGATGGCGGCCAACGTCACAGATCGAACTGGTTCGGTTCGAGGGAGCCCAGTTCGCGTCGTCAACTGGGGTACCGAGAAAGTGGCGATAGTGCCAACGACTTGGCTTACGCCGCGGTTGCTCACACGACGCGAGGATGAGCTCGTTCGCGATCGTTTCAACATCGCCGATCCTGTCGTGAGCGTCAGGGACATTGTGACGAACCTGCCGGAAGACGTGGTGGTTGTCCTCGCAGGAACGCATGATCCTGCAGAGTTTGGTCGCATGGTCGAGGCGCTCGGACCGCGCCGGGCAGTAGTGGTCTCTGGTGATCCGTACATTGCGCGCAATGACGCCGACTCCACCGTGGTACGCAAGCAGCGCGACGGAACAGTTGGGCAAGTGCCTGTCGTATTCTCAAGTGGTAATGCGTACTTCGGCCTGGCTCTGAAACTGGAGCTCGGCAGTCTAAAGCACTCGTCCAATCTCATGCTTCTTCATGATGAGAATGCTGCGCCTCACCCTTTCGTCGAGACGGCTAGGCGGGCGCTTGAACAGAGTGAGGAGCCTCATCCGGACTATCGGCAACGCGACCCATTGCTTGAGACAAGTGCTCACTACATCGGAAGCAGCGCGTGCATGGCGTGCCATCGGTCCGAGTACTTCGATTGGGCCAATACGCCGCACGCCGTTGCGTACAAGACTCTTGAGCGGAAACAGAGGCATCGTGTCACACAATGTGTTGTATGTCATGTCGTCGGTTTCGGCGCAGAGTCGGGTTTCTCCCTCGCGCGGCCCGAGGACGATCTCCGAGGCGTCGGGTGTGAGGTGTGTCACGGACCCGGGAGCAAGCACGTGCTGCAGCCGCACGATCCGAGGCTCGTGCGGCGCAGCCCTGCGGATTCGCTCTGTGCACAGTGCCACGACGCGAAGCACTCAAGCTTCTTGGTCTCTGATCGCGAAACGTACAGGCGTCGGGTAGCCCATCGAGGAACTGCGAAGTAGCTTGCGCGGGATCGAGAGCGCTGCTTCGACAGCACCTGACAGCCGGTCTCCACAGTGAGTTCGTCAGGGGCTCTCGGTCGCTTCGGAGTAGGGACCGAACATGCCGATGGACGCGAGGTAGGTCGCCGGGGCCCGCTCCGATCTCAAGAACGACCCTACGCCGGACTTGGAGTCTCGTGGAAAGCCGCTCGAACCGCGTACCCACGCGGTCGACTGCCGTGGCGTCGGCTACGCTGGGCTCGAATTCGGCCAACTGCGACACCCCATGCGAGGTGATCCACGCACACCTCGAGTTCAGCGGATCGGGCTGCTCGGGCTGCAACGTCGCGAGTTGGTATGAAGGGGAACGAGCGGGAGTGAACTGGGGCACGAACCAGCCTTTCGATCGGTACAACTTCGAACTCGGGTGTGCGGGCAGCTGGACGATTCAGCTCCACGTCGTGCACACTCCGTGCGCTCCCCAGATTCGCGACTCCTTCGCCACGATCATCTTCAAGTGCAAGCGCTGCGCGTGAGGCGGAGAGGTCACTCCG
>NZ_JBLYIG010000751.1:0-1978 GCF_049222245.1 Nitrospira sp. BLG_2
CCGTCCCGTCGGGGTTGGGAGTGTATTGCGTGGTGCAGGTGAAGCCCGCCGGGCAGGTTCCGACGCATTGCGGGGGAGTTCCGGGTGTCCATTCGATGTGACACTCGTTTTGTTGCCTGCAATCGCAATCCTGGATGGCAATGACCTGTTGCATCGAGCCGTCGAGGATCACGCAAATGGGCAGACATTGCTGCGTCGCCGGGTTCGGACAGGTCGTCGTCTGCCGACAGAGACCGGTCAAGGGATTGACGCCGCATTGTTCCGGCGGCGGCTGGCAAGCGTTAGGAACGCCATCGCCGTCGGTGTCGAGACAATGCGTGAACGCTGGATTGGGAATACCGTGATAGATATTGACGCAGCAGGCCGGATCCACGACCAGACACGGCGCCGTTCCGGCCATGTCGATGCAGCAAGCCACCGGTTGACCGCCGCAGGTTGTTCCGGCCGGCAACACGCTTCCGCCGGCACGTTCACAGCAACGCGGATCGACGGTTTGACAAGACCCATCGGGCAGACAACAAGCCTGAGGATTTCCGCACGGTCCGGCGAACGGCGTACCTCCGTTGGGGCAACTCGTCGTTCCCGGCGCCAAGTCGATGCAGAATCCGTCAATGGTGCAACAAGAAAGCGGCCGATCACTGCAACACAGGCCGTCATCGGCCGTGATGGTGGCGGCGATGTCCATGCCGGTGGGCGGCCCGCCGGAGTTGAGGACTTTCACCTCGATGCAATTGTCACAGGCGCGGAAGTAAGCCTGGTTGGTCACGACAATATGCGTCGGCGGATTGAGGAAGGCCCAGCCGTTGGGGGTTGCGCCGAGGAGATTTCCGTTCAGGTAGACCTCGGCATAGTCGTCGGCCAGAAGGTCGATGACGAGCTGGGCGTTTTTGAATCTCGGGTCGAGGCAGAAACAATACTGATAGGTGTAGAGGCCGTTCGGTCCGTTGTAGTCGGCGGAGACCCAGTGCGTGCCGGGGATGGTCGCCCACAATGGATGCGGCGCGACTGCGGTCGCCAAACGGGGCGTCGAGCCGCCGCTGGGATCGGGCGCGACGACCATCCACGTGTCGTCGTTGTTGCCGAACGGAATGAGCACTCCGCCGGAGTTGTCGTACACGCCCGAATCAATGTTCCGGTTGAGTCGGTCCGGCGGGCAGCAACATTTCCCGTCTTTCGCGACGATCGATCCGATCATGTTAATGCCGGTCGGGGCGCCGCCGATGTTTTGCACGTCCACGGTGATGCAGTTTTCGCCCGGATGGAAGAACGCCGGATTGGTGACCGTAATGGTCGGCGGATTGGGATCGGAAAAGCCGGCGCAGTTGCCGATGAAATTGCCGTTCAGGTAGACCTGGCCGGCGTCGTCGGCGCGGATTCTCAGCGTGAGGACCGGGTTTTTGTATCGGTCATCAAGGCAGAAACAAATCTTGTAGCCGTAGTCGCCGTTGGGTCCGTAGTAATTCGCAGAGACCCACTGTGAGCCAGGGAACGTCGCCCATGACGGGTGCGGCGTGACCACCGTCGCCGGACGCGGAACAATGCCGCCGCTGGCATCAAGCGTCACAATCCAATCATCGTCGTCGCTGCCGACGGGGATCAGGTTGCCGTTGGCGTCGACACCGGTGGCCAGGCTCTGCGAGAGATTCTCCTGCGGGCAGCAGGGTTCGTCGCCGCATTTCGCCTTGGAGAGAATGAGATTGACGAAGAGCGTGATGTCCGCGGCGGTGTAGGAGCCGTCGCCGTTTACGTCGACGCAGGCGCAATTGTCGGTCGGTTGGGGAGCGCCCATGAAACAGCGGACGAAGCCGGCGATATCCAAGCCGTTGAGGATGCCGTCGCCGTTCACATCGCCGGGGCAATCGCACGATGGAGTGATGCAATCGCAGCAGATCGTGACCGTGCCGTCCATGTTATCGATGTAATTTCGAACGCAGATCTGGCCGGGCGGGCAGTTTCCCTGGCAATCGGGGACGACGCC
>NZ_JBLYIG010000752.1:0-1906 GCF_049222245.1 Nitrospira sp. BLG_2
TGGGCAATCTCTTGCTTGATGACCGACGTGATCTCGTCAACTTGGATTCTCATTCCTCTATCCTTCCGTCACGAAGCGGCCGGTACCGGCCAACAAATGTTTCTCAGCGGAGGCGAGCAGGGCGGAACGCATGTCGCGAAGTCGTTTTCGGATCGACGTGTCGTATTGCCGGTCGCCGGCCTGCACGATGAGTCCGCCGAGCAATTCCGGATCAACCCGCTCCACCAACACCGGCTCACGGCCCAGGATTTTCCGGGCGGCCTCTCGAAGCGTATTTCGCTGCGACTCTTCCAGCGGGACGGCCGTCGAGATGAACACCTCCTGCTTGCCGAGCTTCTGGGCGAGCTTGTGGCGATAGGCGTCGCAGACCGCCGGGAGAATCGAAGAGCGGCGATGCTCATTGAGCACCAGCAGGAGGTTGAACACCAGCTTCGTCAACTTGCCGCTGAAGATTTTCTTGAGGCTTTCCCGGCGGGCATCGTCGTCGATCGCCGCGGAACTCATCATCGCCGCGAACGACGGCTCGTTCTTCCAGATCGCCGCAAGATCGGCCAATTCCTGCCCGACCTGCTCGGCCGACTTGAACTCGTCCGCCAGTTCGAGAAGACTCTGGGCGTAAATCGCCGCAGCCGCCTGCGAAATGTCAAACTCAGATGCCATGTCTTCCTTTTTGATCCGTTCGTTGGCTTTACGGGCCAATATCGAATGGCGAATAGCGAATAGCGAAAGGAGTATCAAACCTTTCGAGTATTCTTTACAATCGCCGTCAGTATCCGCACTAGTTCCTCGGATTCCTTGGTAATGCTTTCAAGTTTGCTACGCTTGGCGAGGCCGGTCTCCGAAATTAGTCGAAGCCAATAGAAAGCCTCTCTCGATTCGGATCGCGCGATGCCCATTCGACGAATGAATTCGGCTCTCGAATGCGATCCCTGAGCTTCTTCAACATTCGCGCCGACGCTCGTGCCGCATCGGGTCACTTGGCGGACGACAACTTGCGAGGCGAAGTCCTGAGGCAGGGCTCGGGCCATTTTCACAATTCGAACAGCGAATCGAAAAGTCCGCTCGTCAATATCGCGGCGCATGGCGCCGGACCTTGACGCACTAATGGGTTCTTTCGATCTCGCCAACCGTGTGACCATTTTCCTGTTTCGCTATTCGCTCTTCGCCATTCGCTATTTCGTCAGTTCCTGGCCTTGCTCAATTCCTCAAGCGACTCATCGAGCAATCGCCGGTGATCCGCTTGCGACAAATCCTTGCGAACAATCTTCGATGCCAGCATCGTGGCCAGCATGATCGTCTCGTCGTGCAGCTTCTTCCCCGCATCGTCGCGGGCCACCTGGATGTCCCGGCGCGCGGTGGCGACGATCGCATCGGCTTCGCCCTTGGCCTCGCCGTGGATGCGCTTGCGAACCTCCTCGGCGTCGCGGCGGCCTTCGTCGACGATGGCGGAGGCCTCTTCACGGGCCTTTTCGAGCTTCTTCGTGTAGTCCGCCAGAAGCTTCTCGGCAGCCTCGCGCTCGTGCTTGGCGTCCGCCAGCGA
Organism: Nitrospira sp. BLG_2; assembly: GCF_049222245.1. NCBI lineage: Bacteria > Pseudomonadati > Nitrospirota > Nitrospiria > Nitrospirales > Nitrospiraceae > Nitrospira > Nitrospira sp. BLG_2. Next base: position 1,541 of record NZ_JBLYIG010000752.1, read on the forward strand.
CTTGCGCACGAACTCTTCACGCTGGTTGAGCGCGCTGAGAATCGGCTTCCAGGCCGTCGCCCGCAGGATCACGAGCAGGATCACGAACACCACGATCGACCAAAAGGCCGAACCGATGTCCCAATCCAACAGAGCGGGCTTGGGGCCGTGCTCATCGCCATCATGTGCGTCACCGTGCGCCGGCGACTCACCGTGCGCGGGAGCGGCATGGGCCGCATTCTCGTGCCCGGTCTGAAAGGCGTGAGCCGTCGGCGTCGCCGCCAGGTACAACGAAGCGGTCAAGATGAAGGATGCAAACAGTCGCATCGCGTTTCTCCCTTTCTCTTGTGAAAGGATGGCGGACTAAATCTTGCCGCCCAGGCCGTT
>NZ_JBLYIG010000753.1:0-39960 GCF_049222245.1 Nitrospira sp. BLG_2
AGAATCTACATCGACAGAGACTGTGGGTAACTTCGCCCCGACAAGGGGTAAGCGAAGTTATCCATCAGGCGATAAACAGTCCCCAATGTTCGGACTGATATAAAAGTTATCCACAGACTTATCCACAGGTATCGTGGAACATTTTAGCGTGGAACATTTGAATATGAAGTTATCCACAGGTTATCCACAGAGTTATCCACAGGTTGGACTTTTAGTAAGGATTTTGGAGGTTGTATGAAAAAAAGAAGGGAAATTTTGAACGTAGGAGTGGTAACCAAAAGCGTTTCGCTTTTAGCGTTTATAGCTTGGTGGCTAAAACGCAAAGCTCAAACCGTGGACAAGCCCAAAAAAAAGGGAGGCCCAGTTCGCTTTGTACGTCCTGCAACATTGAGGTTGCAATCGCCCGTACGTTGTGCAGACTATCTTGCTAGTGCCTCGTTGGGTAAGCAAACGACAATGCTTAACCTAAGACATGACCACGCTCTACACTTCGCCCACGTTTCCCAGCTTTGGTCTCGCACAGTCGCTGGGTTATACTACAATCACGCGCTGCCCGGTTACCACGTGACATGCGCACACTAACACAAAATAAAGGGTAAAGCAATGAAATTCTCTTGGCGTAACGAAAACTTTAACAACGGGTTTACCTTTTTAGGCTTGGCTGTGCCGCTTGATGAGCCTTTAATAAAGGAAGCAAAGGGGATGTCATACGAGATTTGGGAATACGATGACATAAAGTCCCAGCTCTTGATTATCCCCTATTTACGTCACGGACAAAAAAACAAGAAAATGCTTGCAAGGCTAAGACGATGGGTACCGCTTAATGAATACTTAGATGCTGCAAACAAGGTAACCCCTAAGGAGATCTTTATATCCAGCGCTCTCAAATACCAGCGATTAGCATCTTTTTTTTTGGGTAAGCATCCACTTTTGGCGCAAAAGCATTACCTTGTATGCCAACATATTTGTTCAGCAAAAACTAAAGGGGGAAATAATGACTAAATATGACCCTTGGGCTAAAAGTTACACGGTAACGTTTGCAAAGCCCAAGAAATTAACCAAGGAGAAAGCAATGACTAAAAAGATAAAAGAGATACGCAAAGACGAAAAGCTACACGATAACGATTCTGAAGCTCCAGATATTGACTACTCAGCAAACTGGACATCAGAAGCTCGCGGAATTTTCGGACTGCTCAGCGCGCTAGCATCGCAAGCTGAAAAAAAAATCACAAAGTAACCACGAGGAAGATGAAAATGACTGAAAAATCACTACCCGAACAGATAAACGACTTGATAAAAGAGGGGCTGTATCAAGCTATTGGCCAGTTTGCTGTTATAAAGCCAGACTCGTACGGGGCACCTTTCAAAATTGAAAACAAAAAGTCTGAATATCCGGAAACTATAAAAATATACACGTTTAATCAAAATTGGGGGGTCAGCGTAACGATTGACGTTGAGGTGCAATACTGGAAAGACAAATCGCCCCACGAACTGCATCTGTTTGAAATGCAAATCTATGACGATCGCAAAGCGTTAAAAGACAATCCCGCTGCGCTGTACGGCTTCTGGCGCAACTTAAAGCTTATTGCCGATCTAGCGGTTAATGAGGTTGTCAACAGGTTGGAGCACACAAAAAGCTTAAACAGAGGGGTAGAAAATCATGACTGACTATATAGTTTACCTGTGCCGTGGCTGCGGAAATCACTCAACAGAAATATCCCTCACCCAGGGAGGCGGCAGCGGCACATTTGAAATAATTTGCGAAAAGTGCAGCCAAGACTTAGAAATGATAGCAGACGATGTTGACGAAACCCCAGGAGAATAAAAAAATGAATTACGAAGATTTAACCATACAGATAACCGAAGAATATAATCGCGCCGTCGAGGAGCGCTTTAAGAACAGAAAATGGGTTGGGCTGCTCAATCCAGACCAGCACGATTATAGCAACGAAATGTTTATCATCTTGCCCGATAAAGATGGCCAAAAGCTTGAGTTAAGAATTTGGGTATTAGAAAGACATTTCGGAATGGTGATAAATTTTGATACTGTTTGCGATGGCTGGGTTTGGGAACAGTTTTCTTATCCTATCTTTTTTTATGACGGAAGCGACGAGGAAAGTATAAAAAATGAGGCGGACACTGCCATTGCCCATGCGGTTGACTGCATGGAGAAGTACATACAGTGGCACCTTAATGGGAGATAAAACATGACAAGCGTATGCAAAAAATGCGGGGCGGCTATCGAAAAAAGAAAGCCGCTTATCTGCGACCCGTGCTTTATTGAAAACTTTAAAAAACTTAGAAGTATGTCGCCTGTCGAACTTAACGCTTATGTTAAAAATTGGTTTAAAAACTTACCAGGAGAATGAAAGAAAGCTTTAAATTAATTTTTTAAAAACCAGAAAATGCTTACAGACACGGGCTAAATCAAGAGCTAGGATAAGAGCACTATCTCAATAATAACAATAGATAAATACAACAATTAAAACCAAAAAACCAAAATGATAGGAAAAAATATGATTAAACTAACAGTTGCTACTATAGGTGTTACATGCAAACATTACCAACAATGCCTCAATCCGTGGAGGCAGAACAATCAGTGCTCGGGGCGTTACTGCTCGACCCAGCACGATTTGATGTAGTCAATGACATCATTACAACAGATGACTTTTTTAAAAAAGGCCATCAGCTTATATTTAGCGCGCTCACAGAGCTTGTTAAAAACAATAAGCCGCTTGATACCGTCACGCTCTCAAACGTCCTGCGAGACAAAAAAGAGCTTGGCGAGGTAGGCGGGGACGCTTACCTATTCCAGCTTTCCAAAAATACTCCCAGTGCGGCGAACGTTGTTGCTTACGCTGACATTGTTAAAGAAAAGTCAATCAAGAGAAAAATAGCGTTAACCGCTAGTAAAATTCTTGAAGACATCCTCTCAAAAAATGAGGAAGCGCATGACGCGCTAGAAAACGCTGAAAAGACTATCTTTGACCTTAGCACTGTTGGCGCACACAAGATAAAGCCAAAGACTCTATTAGAGGCAGCCAAGGAAGCCCTTGCCGATATTGAGATGATGTCAGAGCGAAACGAGTCAATCACGGGGGTTGCCAGCGGCTTTAAAGACTTGGACGCTCTTACAGCTGGATTTCAGCCTGCTGACCTAGTCATTATCGCTGGTCGCCCCAGCATGGGCAAAACCGCGCTTGCAATGAATATTGCCCAGTATGCCGCACTTAACACAACAAAGCGCGTTACCGTCCTCATTTTTAGCTTAGAGATGCCCTCAAAAGCTATATCAACCCGCATGATTGCATCCCTTGCTGGTATTGACCAACACCGATTGCGCACAGGGCAGCTGACCAGTGATGACTGGGCGCGCGTAGTGTCTGCTATGGCAATCATAGAGACCGCTAAAATCATTATTGATGACACGCCAACTCTTACACCGCTTGAGCTTAAATCGCGCGTTAGAAGGGCTATAAAAGAGCATGGCGACATAGGGCTTATTATTATCGACTACTTGCAGTTTATGCACTCTCCGCGCAAGCAGGAAAATAGAGTGCTTGAGATATCCGAGATATCACGGAGCTTAAAAGCGGTAGCAAAAGAATTTAATGTGCCCGTGATTGCGCTGTCGCAGCTTAGCAGAAACGTTGAGAGCAGACTTGATAAGCGACCCATCATGTCTGACTTGCGTGACTCAGGGGCCATTGAGCAAGATGCTGATTTAATCGCGTTTGTCTATCGCGATGAGATGTATAACAAGGACTCTAACGACAAAGGCACCGCCGAGCTAATAATCGCTAAACACCGCAACGGACCCACGGGAATGGTCAAGCTTGACTTTATCAGCGTCTTTGCGACTTTTGAAAACCACAGACCTAGAAACCACTCATTTTTTACTGAAAATAAGGAAAATTGTGATTGACGTATCATTATTTGTTTGATAAAATACAAACAATAATAGCACGACAAAAGGTTGTAATTAAAAATGGCAAAACAAAAGAACAAAAATGCCTCGCGCATCGTCTCAAAAGAGGTGATGGGCATCATTTTAAACATGGCGCTCAGGCACGGAAGCCGTAGCTCGCTAGGCGTTTATTTAGGCGGCAATCGTGGCTTGGTGACAATGTGGGACAAAGGGTATGGCTATCCTTCCCCCGCAGCGCAAGCTGCCCTGATTAGCTTAAGCAACGGCGAGCTTGAGTATGAGGACTTTGTGGGCTACCCCATAAAGCCAAGGCCTGGCGAAAGCATGTTTGACTTTATTAAACGACAAATCTTAGCCCCTAAAGCTGAGCAACTTAAAATAACAGTGGAGGAATATTTACAAGCCTACGTACCAGGAAGAATTAGAGCTATCATCCGAAAGAAGCACCTTCATCGCGATGATATTACCCCATTAACCACCGTAATTTTTAACGACCGCAGCTTTTGGCTTAAAGTGTATCGACGCTTTATCAAAAAACATGCTATCTACGATAAAAATAATCGGTGCTACATAGAATCACAGGAGTTACCAGAAGATGTCCCAAGAAAAGACTATAGAGCCACAATTGGCGAAGAATGAGCGAACCACAGGCTTAGGCGGCCACGACATCGGCGCAATCTGCGGCGTGCACCCCTTTTTAACCGCATTTGATGTGTACAATGAAAAGGTTAACGGCGTATCGCACTTTGAGCCGCAGTATATACAAAAGCGGGGCTTGTATCTTGAGAAATTTCTTATCGAGGAATATCTTAATCAAACCGATTACGTTAATAACAAAGAAAATTACCTTGCGATGCAAGATAGTTTTTTTAGGCATAAAGAGCATCCCTATTTTTATGCCCACCCCGATTACGTGTTTTTTAAGTCTAAAGGACCTATCGCAGGGGGGCAATCCTTATCGTCTCAGACGAAGCCAGCAAAAATCCTCGAATGCAAAGCGCCTGCCATAATCGGCAAAGAGTGGGGCGAAGAGGGAACCTTTGAAGTGCCAGATTACATCAAATGCCAAGCCGCTTGGTACTGCATGGTCATTGATTGTGATGTGCTTGATATCGTTGTTGATTCGCCATTTAAGCTTAAAGTCTACACGTATAATCGAGATAAAGACTTAGAGGCACAGCTGATGCAGGCAGGAATTGACTTTTGGAATAACCACGTGTTGACCAAGGTCCCGCCTGAGCCACAAAATGCCAACGATGTGCGAGAGCTTTACCGCAAAAGCAATCCGGACACAACGATAGAAGCTGACGAAGAGCTATCCTCAATGCTCTTTAGAATCAAAGAGTTGCAAGGACATATCAAAAACTTTGAGCAACAAATCGAAGGCTTAAAATGCAGCGTGCAAACCAGAATGAAAGATAACGAAACTATCCAGCTGCACGGTGTAACGCTGGCCACGTGGAAACCCTGCACGGTTACGCGTCTTGACATTAAAGCGTTAAAAGATGAGCAGCCAGACATTTACAATGACTATATGTCGGCCAATACAAGTCGGAGGTTTCTCGTAAAATGATAGAGGAAACTTACGAGGGCGAATCACCGCGCCTTAAATTTAAAACCAAAGATGGCATAACTGTCCAGGTGACTAATAGGTTTGGGCAGGTCTGCACCGACGGGGGGCAGTATGAAACGATGCAATGGGTTGTGGTTCAAGCCTGTTTTAAGTCAAATGACTATTTGTGCTCAACAATGGTTTATAACTGCAAAATGCTGGCAGATGACTTGGCTACAAAAAGGAGGGAAATATTAACAGAATGCCAGAAAGAAGAGTACGAAAAAGCTGTCGATAAAAAGCTAAAATACAAAGAAAAGGACGAACTTCACGAGTTTAGAATGAGCCACATGCTGTATGAGGTGGGGGATGACTATATCATTAAAAGCATGGCAAGAAGCACAGAACTGACGATTCGAAAAATGCTAGATGAGTCTCCATTGTTCGCAGTATTTGTAAGGGATTTTAAAAACCAATGAAAATACAAGACATTTTTGATAAAAAAATAGACCAATATTTCGAAGAGGTTAAAAGCTATATTAATGATGAATGCACAATATTATATGAGATAGGCTGGAACAAGGTTTATGCCAACGATGAAGAGGGGACGCTTATCTTAGAAGGCAGGGAAGGAGGCTTTTCAGAGATGGATAAAAGTCAATTTTACAACGAGGTTAAGAAAATTACAAAGCAGTTGACAGAAGATAACCCCTGCGGGCTAAACCCGCGCGAAATCGGCGAAAACGCGTTAGCGGTGGCAATAAACAGAAACCTTAATGGTAACATGCCCACCTATTGCGATAGAGAGCATATATAAGTCATAGAATTTACGATATAAGAATAAGATTAAACAAATAACAACAACAATAACAACAATAACAATAATGGCAACAAGAGAGGTAAAAACAAATGTACTACCAATTATTAATAAATCACATTAGGAGTTTAAATAATGTTAAAAACATGGTTAAAAACAAAGCAGTCTCTTTACGACGAAATTAGCGCGTTAAAGAGAAAAATCAACGAATTAGCGCATGAAAACGCAGCGCTTGAGAAATCATCACTGGGGCTAAAAGATGCGGAAAACTACAATTATTTACTATTTAAAGATGCTGAAACACGCTTTACGAAAGCGGCTGAAGAAAACCAAGCGCTCAAGCTTAAGGTGGAATATTTAAGCGAAGATATTAAAGCGCTGCGCGGTCGCAGGGAGGCAGCATGAACGATATACAAGCGTTGCTGCAAAGCGATAAATTTAAACTATCAATACAACAACGACAAGCACTCAGCCCAGAAGATGCGGCTAAATTTGTGAGTATGTTTGAATCGGCTGTTCGCAAAAACCAAAAATTATTAACGTGCTCGCCCAAAAGCATTGAGCTTGCCGCTCATAAGCTGGCTGACCTTGGGCTTACGCCAGTCGATACGTTTAACCAGATTTATCTATATCACCGCTGGAATGATACCGTCAAAAGCAATGAATGCGTCATCGATGTGGGCTGGCGTGGTTACGCCACCTTGGCGTATAAACTATGCGGCACGTCGATTGAAAGCGACGTTGTTTTTGAGGATGAAGGTTTCCAGTGCGAAAAAGGCACTACCACCATTTTGTCCCATCGAGTAAATATCTTTGCAGACAGAAGCGAAGGCAAAGTAGTAGCAGCCTATGCTAAAGCCACGCTGCCAAGTGGGATGGTTAAGTATGAAATTATGACCAAACTTCAAATTGAAGTTATTAAAAAGATTTCGATTGAAAAAAATAAAAAGCTGACCCCCGCGTGGGTTAATTTTTATACTGAAATGGCTAGAAAATCAGTGGTTAAGCGTTTATGTAAGCAGCTCAATGAGCTTGAGAAGATAAACAGCATCATTGAACTTGAAAACGAGGAAGACTACTTTGAAAGCGAGCCTATCGACACCAGCAAAACGGCAGCGCAACGACTGACCGACCGGATAAAAAGTAATATCCAAAGCAAAAGCTCAGCAGCACCAGCTATCTCTCACGAGGAAAGGGCGACCTTGGATGCTAGTTGGCGTGAATTTGAGGAAGGTGAAGAGCTGTTGCCGGTAAGGCCTGAACATGAAGACTGTGTGGTAGTGCTGTGATTACCGTGCAGCAAGATGAGGATTTAACCATTAAAATATCTAATATCCCCATGCCGCCCTCTATTAATCAGGCCTACAAAAACGTAGGCAATAGAAGGTGTTTGGCAAGATGCGCGATACAATGGTACAAAATTTTCATGACTGAAATGAAGCTGCATACCTACCAAATGGTAGATAAGAAAGAGCTAGCAATAGGCGGGGTATTTTACTTTAAGTACCCCAAGAAAAGCGACACCAGTAATTACACTAAACTTTTGTGGGACGGCTTACAAAAGTCCGGCGTAATCCGCAACGACAACCGCTTCTACTGGGAGTTGTTGTCAAAAAATAAAGCCCAAGACGGGGAAGAACCCTACGTAGACTTAACCATTAAACCAATCGGAGAAAAATTATGAATCAAGACAACAGACCATTAAGTTCACCAGAAACTACAAGACGCGCTAACATTACATTTCCGCCCGTCCCAAGACCTCCTGTATTGCAAGCCGCTACCCGCTTTGCCCCCGACATTCCGCCTGATATGGTTGCTGATTACACACGCACCATGGCGGCTTTTAGGGCGTTTGTCAACCGAATGGATGAGACCGCCAGAAACATGCAAAACATCAGCAACCCTAACGCTCACATGCGCCAAATCATACAGCTAGATATGACAATGCGCGAGATTGTGGCTGTCGCAGAGCGCGTCATCGAAAGAGGGAATGGCATTTTAGAGGAGCAAGAACAGGCCAACGAGCCAAGAACCATTAGCAGGGGTATGTGATGAACCTCGAACAGAAAAAGAAAATAATATTCGACAACCTAAAGATGGAGTTTGACCTTTTTATTGAGCAAAACGGCTACAAATTGGTGGGGTCCAATGATAATGTTAGCGACTATCACACGCTTATAGTCTACACCAATGCTGACAAGGTTTTGATAACCACTGAAACTTTTAAAGCTCCTTATTGGGAGGGGATCCAAGAGTACGATAAAAAAACATTTCGCAAGCTGTGCGACCTAGGCGAGGACGATGAAATTACTGCCGACGCATTAGGTTATGGCTTTATTATGAGATTTAGCAAAGACCTCGACATAGTGGTATGAGAAAGAAAATATAGGGCGGCCCTGGAAAATTCAAAAAACCAAAACCGCCCTAAATTAGGTGTTACGTACATTAACGCTAGAAAGTTTAGCAAAGCTAAGCTGGGGTGTCAACCATAAAATAGCAAAGTATTTCTGCCTCTCGGCGGCGAACAAGGCCATCACTCACCTTGTGCCCGACATGCACCCACCGGCGAAACTGGGTGGCGATAACCTCCCTGTTCGTTACTCCGCTGTTTATGTGCTTTAAAAGCGTAGAGCCAACAAAATCTGGAACGCCAATATTATAGCATAAGCTTAAAAGAGCTATTAACTGTCTTTTAGATTGCTCGGCTTTCAACACTTTAAGCATGTGACGATAATAAGACTTGCATCCCTCTTTTAGCTCATGCTCTGCCTCTTCCAATGTTATCATATCGCCCATCTTAACGAGTTCCCCGCGATTGTAAACCGTCGTTCCGTACCCAATGGTCGGTATGCCACCTTCGTCTGGATAGGCTTTACCCCTAAACTGCTCCCACCCCTTAATAAAATCATAAAAGTCATCATCAAGCGGTACGTTATTCATGGTTGCTCCCTCTCTGGTGTTGTGTTAAAATTGAAAAATAAGATACCACAAAGGAGAGAGCATGATAACACCATTTGATATATATTTAATTGGCACCATTGGTGGGTTTAAAAATTCGCTGTTAGGCTTTGGCCTGATTGGCTTTTTGTTGTTGGTAATACCAGGCGGTATATGCTTATACGAAAACGATATATATGACTCTCCGAGGGGTAAAACTAAAAAATGGTTTGTAGGGCAGCTGGTAATCTCGCTATTAATGCTTACTACTGCTAACTTGATACCTTCCCCCCAAACGCTGGCCGCCATGTACGTCATCCCAGCCCTTGCTACCCCTGCAATAGAAAAGCTGCCGCAGAACGCCGCAAAGCTGGCCGATGAGTGGATGAAAGAAAAAGCTAAAGAGATAGCGGAAAGTAGCAAATGAAAATGGAAAATAGTATAGGGGAACAGCTAGGTGGCTATACGATAGAGCCAGTCGCGGGACGCATCGTGGTGTCAGGAGTTGAAGACATTAATAACCCACCGGCGCACGTCTATAAGTGTCGCTGCCCTTGTCATTGGTGGAACAAATATGGGGGCGCTTGCGTTTGCCAGTGCCCTGTGGGGGTGGGAACTATTCCTCATCGGCCAAATCACCCTATTAACTCTCTTAAGTGCTCTTTTGGGGAGGCCCCACAGTGGCCTCTAGCGTGGTTAATCTCTGGTTGGTCTGAGCCTCAAACACTTTCAGTTCGGTGGTCGTAGCCATAATAGATTTGGCTTGGTCTTGCACAATCGTGTGTAAATCCTTTTTCATATCTTTGGACGTCGACTCAAGCACCATCAGGCGAGCATCAACCATGGTGATAAAATTCGCCATTTTGTAAAACATCCCGACTATCGTTAAGATAGCAATAACGATGCTCAGAATGTCTTTGTGCTTGCTGATGCTGTCCACTATTTGCCCAGGACACGGTCAGCCTTAGCCTTGATTTTTGAGGCGCTAGCTTGAGATAGTTTACCCTTTTTTACCATCTGCGTAGCCCTTGCTTTAGCGTTGGCTGCATGGCTTTTATCGGGCATCGGGTATTTGCGCTCACCTGGCATGCCAAATTCACTAGAGGGTATCTTTTTGCGCGCTTTGGCGTTAAGTTTTGCCATTTGTTTTTCTCCTCGTTTTTTCGAACGTTCTTAGTGTGCCAAGGCCTAAAATAGCGTACACCAAATTATTAATGTTGTCCGCCGGTAATGGGTACGGCAGCAGCGTGTGGGTTTGCAAGCACATCCCAAGCCACAGATAGGCGGCTAATGCAAACTGAGGCACGTAAAAGGCGAGCAGCAGCACACCGCAGGACCAGCCGATAAATGGCCGCCAGCCAGACTTAAAAATATCGCTCATAAGTTGACAACCTGTATAGATTAAGAGTATAGTTGAGTTATATCTCTCTGGTATGGCTATGAGACTATCGCCGAATGGGGTTCCCCGGTACTAATCCATTCCTCATGCGGCGATAATAGCTTCTTACCATCTATCCTATAAATTCAATGATGTAGACAAACCCACGTGAACCATTACCACCTGCAAAGCTATTGTCGCCCGATATTGAGCATGCGCCAGAACCTGCGCCACCTAATGTGATTGCATTTAAGCCGTTGCCGTTTGTATTGGGTGCGCTTCTTCGTTGCCCACCCCATGGGCCAGGAACTCCGGCTCCAGGCACGACAAGCGAGGAAGAATAAACGATCCCTGGATCACCATCATTGCCAGGTATCGTAATGTTGCCGGTTTGCGTGTAAACCGTTGATGGTGCAGACGAAACAGCCTGCGTGCCAAGAGCTACCCCTGCCATTGCCTTCCCGCCGGCTCCAGGAGCAGCATTAACTAGTACGGGTGATAAACCAATAAAAGATGAGGTGCCATCTGTGCCATCGGCTCCTGCAACACCAACCCCGCCGGTGCCGACTTGGATTGTAATAGATGTACCGATTTGGGAGGCCGATAATACAGCGATTGCCAGCCCACCTGAGCACCCACCAGACCCAGCCGCATAAGGAGCGGCAGATGTGCCAATAACACCCCCTCCAGCCCCAGAGCCGCCGGCGCAAATAGCAATGCAGAACAGCATCCCAGGGGTAGGGGTATAAGTTTGCGCGCCAACAGTCCCAAAAAAAGATTGACTTCTGACTTGGCGCACAACGCCTGATACGCCTAATGCGCCCGATAAGAAAGCCAAACCCACGCCAAGTGGAATAGCACTGGGAGATGCCGCGCTCCCTGTAGCGTTTCCTAGTAATCTTTGCGCCGCAATCGCTGCAAGAGAAGGGTTAGGATAAGTGCCACTTAATGCGCCGCCTGCTGGGCCTGATGGTGGACCTCCGCCACCTGCAACAGTGTCAACATACTGTTTAGTGGCCGCTTGGTCGCTATTAACAATAGCTCCGGTTAAGCTCACAGCGGGAGCGATAATGCCTGACCCATCGCTTGCAATCTCAACGTTGTTGTAAATAAATTGACTGCCCATGTGACCCCCTAAGAAAAAATTGGATTAAGTCCAAGCATCGCGCTCGGCTCATTGTTTGTGATTGCGGAATTAGTGCGCAGATTAGTTACAAGCGCATTGGTTGCACCCGCATTAATTGTCAAATTAAATGAATTTGATGCAGTCCCTAGCGCGCCTCCATTCCAGGTCACGTCACGTCCTGAAATCTGACAATCTGCAAGCGCGCTAACGTTAACTAAATTCCATGCGACTTTTTCACCAGTACCAAAATCCTGAGAATTAGTAAATGTGACGTTGCAAATATTTGTTGCACCTTCAGTGGGGTTGCCGCTCTCGTCCAAGTCGCCCAAAACGCTGTCGCTTATCTCAGTGTATGTCGATGTTGACGATAGTTTTACTACACCGTTCGGTAGGTAACAATTGCTTACAAAGCTGTTGCCATCAACGGTTAATTTAAATCCATTCGCCCCTGGGCGCTCTTTGATGTTATTGATTGACGCCTCTAGGCCATACAGCGGTAACGATGACCCCGAGGCATTATAAGCCCCGTCAATGTTAAGAAAACGAGCACTCACAACAGGTGCCGTAGGTGAAAACTGGTTAACAAAAACAGGCAAAACAAGCGTGCATATCTCTGCTGTTGGGCAGTAAATAACTGATGAGCAGCTGTTACCTCCGCCAAAAATGATGGGGTTTACAAGGTAAACATTGTCCGCTTGAATAAAAAGCGAATCAGAGTCAGACACGCCAAAGCCTGAGTAATCGCCAAATATGCTGACGCCAAGACCACCGCGAAACGCGGCGTAATTAATCGGGCTTGCGCCACTTGCGTCAATATAAGCTCGATTAAGCGTTAATCGACTGCCAGGTTGTGCTGACAAAAAATTAAATAGTGTCTTGTTAGTATTGGGCGACCAGATAAACCCTGAACTTAGGGGGTTGCCCACCCCGTTAACCGTAAACTCAACGAACGCTCCATTCGTTGAGGCATCATATAAGTTGTCGACATTGCCGCAGTCTATTTTGATGTCTGACATCAAATATAAACTTATGTAATAGGCTGAGTCATCAAAGACAAAAGAGTTTGTCTCTATCGTATTGCCAACAACTGCTATGCGTCGATAGCCCGCGACAAGCGCATCGTAAATGGTTAAATAGTCAGCAGACCCGTCACCGCTAACAGTAACTTCATAAATCCCTGGGGCAATATTTGAAGATAATAGTTGCCCCGCGGCGTTCACGGTAGGGGCTGCTTGAGTCACTCTTAGCCATCGTCCTGTCCCTGTCGTGGGCTGTACCACGTTAATATCATCGCCAGTGGCGGTTGATGACGGCTCGTATTGAAAAAGACCAAGGCCTGGGACAAATGCAAACACGCCATTTCCAACCCCGTAAGTAGATGCTGTAATCCCTTTTAATGCGGGTAAAGTTTGAGTTTGACTCTGCTCAACCATAACGCGTGTCCACAAACTAACATTTGGCATTAATAGTTTCTCCTATAGTTTTCGCCGTTGTCTAAAAAGGTATCGGCATAGCCGTTTATATCGCCATCAATAAATCCTTGCGCGTACACCTGGTCTGTGGGCGGCGGACTAATGCCTGACGTATCGCCATTTCCGCGCAGTATTGAGCAATTAATAGCGTAAAATAGCATCTAAATTCCCCATTGTAGGCTTGTTGCGTCGATAGCAGCGCCTATCGCGATAATGCCTAGCATGTTAATCGGGGTAAAACCCGATGCGTTGACATACCAAGTCAGCTGCTCGCCAGAAGGGGCCTTGTAGGTAATAAACCGGTCGGCTCCTGGCGCGCTCATATCAACCGCTGCATTAATGACGCGACTTAACACAACATCAAGTGAGTTAGTTTGTGGGCTTCTGCCGTAAAAGTTCTCGTTAAGCACTACGCTTCGTAGTTGCTGAACGGGAGCAATCGAAATCGGCGCTTCAAACCCTAAAATAGGCTGACCAGGGACAAAAATTGACATAGTTAAACTCCTAGTAGCGCGTCGGCTACAACGTTGACGATGATAATAGGTGCATTTTCAATAACGCCTGTCCCGTCCGACCCGTAGGTAACTGACGTGCCTTGGAAATACAAAGGTACTGACCGCGTATTGCCCGCAAAAGGCTGTATCGCGACATCAAAAGAACCGCTTGAATAAATGAGATTGCCAAGCGTTGAGATAAATAGTTTGCCTTGGCCTTCGACGCCAGTATCTGGGTCAAAAAAGCGTAATTCAGGGGCCTTAACCATCTCAACGGGAAAATAGTAGTTAGCCGACAGGTTAGAGCTTGTCGTTGTGATGACGCCTGGAATCACCAAATCCGTGGGGAATATAGTCTTAATCGTTGTGCCAACCTGCCAGTTGGTTTGCGGGTAAAAGCATTGCGATTTAAAGCCGGTAATCGCTCCCACGGCCAAAGGTTCGCGCCAGGAATAGGTGCGATGGTAATAGCGTTGACACTTTAAAAGCACGTCTTGAAAGGGTAATGGGGTCGGGAAGAAGGCAGAATTACCTAATGTCAAGGCATTATTTTGAAAATAAATTTTTCCGGAAACACCAAGCTCGACACCATCATTCCAGATGATGACACCGTAAGACGTGTAGCCACCCATCGATACATTGTTTAAATAGCCTAACTGCGGATAAGACGTGCCGCTATTAATGGTAAAGGCATCTGAAACGCCTAGATAAGTGTAACCCGCTGCTAACATGGGGTCAGTACCAGGCAAGCTTGCTGACACCCACGCTTGGCGAGGCTCAGCTCCTGCTAATCCGCTCCAGCCGACAATAGCGGCCTTGACGGTAACAGTGCTATCAGCGTATAGCGAACAGCATACAGACGCTATTTGCGCCCGCAAGTTTGCGCTATTAACGTCCTCAATAATCTGAAAGATACCGAACTTTTTACCGATTTGTAGCACTTCTAGCGTTAAAGGTTGGCTTATAAAGCTACTTTTAGCTACAATTCCATCACCATCACTGAGCAAGATAGTCTGGTCAGCAATGTATTGGCCGTTGTCGCACGAAGCTATAGTCTCGCCCATCTGATTTGGGTTGTTGTATAAATCCCAACCGATAAGAAAGTTTGTAGATTGTACGGCTTGGCACCAGGTTTCCAAAGTTCCCCAGTCCTTCTTGCCGACTAAATTTGTCCCTTGGTCTGTGTCTTGGCCTGCCAAGTTATAAGGCAAGATTTCAGCGTACTGCTGCTCAGGCGACAGATAAGCAAACATCGATGCTGAGAAAGTGCCGGACACAAAACAGGCATCCACAAGGCCGACGCTGATAATCTGGTTAGACTTAAACTGCCACGCAAGCTCTAAGTAATCGTCTCCATTGGAACCAATGACCTTACCGCCGATGCTGGGAACAGTGAACGCGGCTAAGCATGACTGCCACCCATCATTTATAGCGAACGTTTGGATGGGTGTAATTACGGTTGCACTACCGCCCGCGCCAAAGTGCTGAATGCACACTAACGTTAACTCAGAGATGCCACCTAAGGTCAATACGGACGCATAGACGCTCGCCGTTACCGCCTGGTTGTTAAGCATTTGTACGGTATTAAACCGCTGGCTGACGTAATTATCAGAGTCTGTGCCAGCTGCTGTGCAGTTGTAAGCCAAATAATAAGGCGGCGAATAAGGGACCAAGTTTTCACCTGGCAAAAAGGTGGCCCTTGAAATCGTCACCGTCGCATTGGTCGTGGCGCGGGTGTATAGCCACTCATCAGCAATTTGCGTTGAGCCAACCGAAAGGTCTGTATTAGCGAAGGACAAACCTTCGCTCCAATAGCTAAACTGAGGGTTGAGAAAATAGTTAACCACATTGTTATTAACCGTAATGTCGCCACCGCCAGCACCGCCTTGGGATGGCTGGTTTGTAGCCACACGAATTAACTCGCCCTGCTCTGAATAGGTTTCCAACCGATATAACGGGTAACCATCCCCTGACCTTAGGTAAATAGGGTAGGGCGGCGCACCATCTAACCCAAATTCAATGAGTGTAGGGTTGGCAATCGTGCCAGCAGGGTCAGAATAAGTGGCCTGCGGTGCGCCTGTATCATTATTCTTGGTGAGCATATACCCATTAGCCGCAGGAACCCCCTGCTTGGTTAATACGTAGTACGCAATATTGGCGGGCAACACATAAGAAGTAGCCATTAGTCATCATCCTCATTATTCAGTATGGCGGTGGAGAATAAGCCAACGGGCTTACCGGCGTGTTTGGGGGCTTGAGAAAGCTTGTGATAAAGGGATGTCTTAATTTTAAGACCGCGCCTAATCTTAATAATATCTTCAAGCGTTTTTCTTGAGTCATTAATTGTTCGGTACTGAGAGTATTTGCCCAGTGTATAGGCAAGCCTCCCTGCAACGCCTTTATAATCGGAAGCGGTAAGATGGTCTAATAAGTCTCGAATATAGTTCATGAACGCAACCGACATGCCAGGCCCTGTATTTTTCTGACCGGTCGGTGGGTTTGCCATACGCTCAAAGGCTCCTCGGCCATTATCCATATTGTTTTTGAAGCGTTTAATTTCAGCCTGGATATCACCCTTTGGGGAATCTAGCCCCGCTTTATCAAGGAGAAGGCCCATACGCTCATCGCCAATTTCGCTTAAAACCTTCTCTAATCTTGTCGGCGCAACAAATAATCTCCCTGTGTTGGTTTCCTCTAGTGAATTTTTTAGCGCGTGCGAAAGCAAAAGCTTAGAGGTGTCTGGGATGTGGTTTACCATCGATTCAAGCTGAGTAATCTGATATTTACCCGTCTTTGTTAAAGGCAAAAAAGTTTCGGCAATTTTGTCTGGGTCAGCTTTCTTCTTGATGATTTTTCGAATATCTTTATCAAATAAAGGCACGATTTTTTCTTTATAAAAATCCATGGCCTTGTCGTGAGCGCGCTTTACGTTGGTGGGAGCTTTTTCGATTGCTGTATCAATATCGTCAGCGATGGCCGCTAAAAGGGAAGCGTATGTTGCCGCTTCACTTGATTTATCAGCCGCTACAGCATCGGCATGCTTTAATCCTAAATGATGCCTAGTTAAATCTGCTGTTTTTAAATCAATGCTATGCTCAGCAGGCATCTCTAATAACTTCTTGAACTCTTCGTCGCCCAGGTTGATAATGTTATCAATGCTTTCTCTCACGTCATCCATATCTGGAACAACCTTTTTTATCGTGTCACTATAGGCTTTGCTATGCTTTTCAGCTTCAGCCTTGGCGGCATCTCTTGCTTTTTCGGCGGCACGTACATTCTTTAGTCCCTCCTTATCGCGCTTAGCTAGCCCATCAATCCGGTCGTTCTCGGCATCAGCAAGCTCTTTTTCTGCATCAGCTATTTTTTTTCTGGACTGCGCGGTTTTATAAATTCCGCTGCCTGTCTGATAGTCCTTCTTAGCTTCTTCAAGGTTTTTCTGCGCCACCCTTATTCTTTCTGATGATTCAGAATCAAAGTCAGCGATATTATTTCGGTGCTTTTGGCCAACATTAGCTAAACGTTGGTCGGCCTCTTCGAATTTCCTAGCAAAATGCTCTTTTGTGGCTAATTTTTCCTCAAGCTCTTTGTTAGCAGCATCTAAAAAGTTAAAGCCCTCATAAACAGCGTCATTCATGTTATTAAGCTTGTTTTGTTGGGCTATCCTTCTCCCCTCAATGTTCGTTTTATCAAGGATGCTTTTTAGCATTTTTAGCGATTTTGACGCAGGAGAACCCACACCGGTCTTGTTAAAGATGCGCTCAAGGTTCCCCTTCTTTGATTGCGCGGCGGCTCTAAACTTGGTCAAAGGTACTGTAAAATCAACATCTGCCGCGGCTTTGTCAGACTCTTTAAAAAGCTCCTGCTTTTGCTTTTTCATAGCATCGGCATGGGTTTTAACCTTTTCCGCAAGCTGTAAAGAAATGTCGTGAGGCGTAATAGAGCCATCAACTACTAGCGGTTCATTGGCCCCTCGCTCGCCATCAGGATAACGACCGATTCCTAATTTCTCGCCAAGGTCTTTAGCCTGCACCGCCAGATTCTCTTTTATCTTTTTAAACTTTTTCATAGCCTTTTCGCCATGTCCTGCGCGCTCGGGTATCTCGTTTACTTCAAGCTTGTGAATGGTCTCATTGCCAAGAGCTTGCCCAAGCATAATAGGCGTATCATCGCCAGGATTATCTTTTAAGACCTGCTCCATTTCTTCAGTGGATTTAGTGGCTTGGTCAGCCATTCTGGCTTTGGCGGCAGCTTCGGAAACATGCCCTAATAATTTGGATAAAATCATGCCAGCGCCCACGCCTAGAGGGGTTAACCCTGCTCCTATAGCAGCGCCTGTAGATATATCCTCATCAGGGTCTGCGGTAATAGCTCCAAACGCGGCGCCCTCTGGTAGCGCTCTAGCCACCTGAGCACCAAAAGACCCTGAGTTCTTGATTGTTTTAGCAAACTTGCCAACTGCTGGAACCGCCTTGCTTGCTTTAGCGGCAAGTGAGGCTACCCCCTCAAACCCAGAGGCAAACGTCCCAAGCCCTGCCAGAACTTCTCCAGCTCCTGATATGGCTGCTGCGGCTTCCAGGGCGGCAAGACCATACTTGGACACCGCTTTTGTTAAAGCCTGTTGTAAATTTGGGTCCATCTCGTCATATTTTTCATTTTGCTGGTCGGCCATGTTGCGTGCGTATTGGGCTACTGACGCATCAAACCCCACATTGGTTAAAAGCCGTGTTAGCTCGGCTAAATTTTCAGACGCGCCCGCTTTGACCGCTTGCCTATCCATATCCGAGCTTTCGCCGTGCCCTTTTGGCCAATAGTTACTGCCAAACGCATGGGAAATAAACCCACTATCAGGCGGAGAAGGCGGCTTAGGAGCCTCTTCCGGTGATGCCTGGCGCGGAGGGGGAGGCAACGCCATCAGCTCATCCATACTAATTACGCGCCCAGTCGGCTTATTTGCGCTGGAAGGTATTTCTTGTGCTGTCGCCGCTTTTTTTTCTGGAGGCGGAAGAGCCATTAATTCTTGTAAAGATATAACGCGCCCAGCCATTAAAAATTCTCCGAAGCGTGGCTAATCGCATCTTCAAGCGACATATTGTTTGACTTGGCATACTGGGAAATACTGTCCATTGGAATTTGGTTGCCAGCCTTTGTAGTAATAAAGTCTCCATTCTGCCCCGACATAATAGGCGGCGGTGGAGAGCTAGGCATCAAGGGAGAGTTAGCATTTCCTTTCCCTCGCTGGCTCATCGCTTCAAAGTCTTGCTGGTTCTGTTTTAAAAAGGGGTCGTTAGCTAATTGCTGGGTCACATAATTATCACGTGCATGCTCAGCGTTATTATCGGCGGGCACACCAAATTGGGTGTTAAATATGGCTTGATGATAACGCAAGGCGTTATCACGCGTTACGGCATTTGTCCTGGCCATAAATGATTGCACCGTCTCACCTTTGTGCGGTGTAAACAGGGCTTCTGTAGCATTGTAAGTATCTTGCAACTTGGGTAAATTCATTAAAGACATCTGGAGCTCTTGCAACTGCACAATTGCATTGCTTGATACACCGACCTGCTCAAGCAGCTTTTCCTGGCCTTTACTGGCATGACCCGTCCAGGTTGCACTTAATGCGCTCATGTACTTTTTGAGTCCATCAGGGTTATTGACAAAGTACTTAGCCCCTTGCTGAATTTGAGCAAGCACCGACTTCATTTGTGGCCATGCGTTGATAACATCCTGCATCTTAGACATGTCTTTTTGGGTTAACAGTGTCGTCATGCCGCTTTCACCAGTGGGGAAATCAGTTTGCTGGGCTACACCCGCCTTTCTGGCTCTTAAGTCATAAGCCTTGTTATTTTGGTCAAGTTGTTGAGCTTTCAAATCTGAGTTGCGCTGTGATATCTCTATTCCCTTGATGTAGTAAGGGAATTTTGCGTTAAACTGACGTTGCAGCTCGTTAAGCCGGTCTTGGCTTTGTCTTATACGCTCATCCATCTGTTTTAATCGCTGGCGCTGGTACTCAATGCGCGAGGCGACTTGCATCGGCATTAGGTCTGTCCGCATATTGCGATTTCTAGCTAACGATTGGTTGGATTGTATGCGGCTTCCTTGCTCGAATGGACGCATAAATGCGTCGCCGACTAATTGTCTCATGCTGTTTATCTCCTCGCGTAGTTAGGGTCAGTCCAGGGTGATGAGCCGCCGCCGCTGTGGCCCCACAAGTTGTAACCTTCGATGCCAGTCCCTACGATATTGGCCAACTGAGCAATAGGCTGACGCTGAGAATCAAGCCGTGCTTGTTGTTCATCCAGCCGTGCTTGGTTTTTATAGACGTTGGCTTCCTCTTCGCCGCTTCGTTGCGAAATGTCGGCCATGCGGGTAGAAGACTTATTCTCAAGCCCTACCATCTTGCCAAAGGCGTTCATCACGTCGCTGCGCTGCTTATCGTCAATACCAAGCACGCGAAGATAGCTATCAAAGCTTTTTGATAAATTGCTTAGATATTGCTGTTGGTCTTGCCCCATAATGGCGTTTGATATTTCGGCATGCTCCATATCGCCAACGCCTGAACCTTCAAGTCCTTGTGCCCCCAGCTTATTGGTCATGATGGCATTTGCTGCTTGCTCTTGTTGCTGAGCAAACGGTGACATCGTGTAACCGCTTTCGGCATGATTTAGGATTTGGCTTGGGTTGTAGTTCAGTAGGTTGTAAACCCCTGCATTAGGGTTTCCTTGCTGCACCACATTGCCTGCCGCGCCATAAACCGCATTGCGAGCAGTGTCAAAATCGTTACCCGCATTGTTGGTGTAAGGCGACATATACGCTGCCGCTTGGTTGTAAGATTGATTAATAGCGTTAACGCCCGCTTGTGATTGCGCGGCGGCATCGGCAGAATCATCCTTAGATTTTCCCCACCCCATTAAGCTCATAATGGCTCCTATGTTAAGTTTTGGCAGCGAAGCTGCTCTAAAATATGGTCAAACTGCAAAATCGTGGGTGAGCTACCTATCTCGCCCTTGACGTAAAACAGGTCAAAGTCAGCCGGTGTACCAAACAGGTTGTTAATGTTTAAACGAAACTGCACCACAGGATTTGCCCCTAAATCGACATCGCCCATATCAGGTATTTTTAGCTGGTTAGCGACAAAGAATTTGCCTGGATAAAGGTATAACGGGGCCGTCTCAACCAACCCAATGTTGGGGATGCTGGCGGAAATGCTCAGCTCGGTTGCTTCTAACGTATTGTTTCTGTAAGCAACTGAAAAGGTGAGCAGCTGCCCGTTATATTTTGTTGCGCCGTTAAACTGCTGCACGCCTGTTGAGTAATTTAAGTTGTACAAGTACAGCGCACTATCGAGCGTAGCTACTTTTACATTTAAGAAGTTGAGCGAGCCACTCGGTGACTTGTTCGCAAAAGGGTAAGGTGTCGGGACGATGGTGTAGGTAGTTGCTCCTCCGCCATTGACCACGTACCAGTTTGAAACTGTTTCAACATCTGACCCGTCAGCTTGAGTGATGGGGGTATATCCTGAAGCGCCCAGTAAGTTAAAGTCAGGATTATAAATAAAAGAAGAAAAGCCTCTATTGTATAAAGAGTTAACCGCTTTAAATATTTCATTGTCGTAACGTTCCCGTTCAATGCTCATCTTGCCTTCATCGTCAACAATTTTTGAGTTAACAGGCAATTTTGATAGTTTGTTAAGGGGGGCTTGGATTAATGGCATTAACCGCTCCCCGATGCTATGTTGTAGTTAAAGCTTGCGCCCATGAGAAATACAGCGACGGGAGCCATGATTTCAAGTTTAAATGTCCAGTCTTTGGAGTAGCCTAAGCCCTCAAAGCGGGTGGTCGTCATGCGTCGCGCGCTCAAGCCTAGCGTTTGTTTCATCGGCTCGCTAAAACTTTGGCCACCATCATAGGAGATATATAAATAGACTTCAGGGTCTGCCCCATACACATAATGTGCGCCATTGGGGTCGCTGCGCCCCACAAGGCCCACGCCCTGTTGAAAATACAGCTCTAGGTAGTTGCCCTGGATGTTCTTATAGCCATTCACACGAAAATTGTCGGTAATGCGAAGGCGTTTAATCGGCGTGCCATCATTATCTAAAAAGGACTCTGAAAGCTCATAGACAAAGCCATCAAGACTTGATGTCAGTAACTTCTTATTCTTAAAAAACATAAAGGATTGGCCAAAATACGCTGAATCATTCAGGTATTTCAGGTCAAAAAAGGTCTTATTGTTAACGATGTAAGCAATGCTGACAGCATCTGTACGAAAGTTAAATACGGCAAACGTTTGGCCATTTTCTGTCCAGATAAATGATTCGCAATCTTCTGGATTTTTTAACTGATTGAGTCTGTAGTCAATGCTAAACGTGCTCACTACAGTAGGCCTCTCCCCCGAGGTCTTCATTATTTTACGAGTACCGTCAGCCGTTTGACACATAAAGAGGGCAAACTGATTTTCAGGCTCACCATACGAGCCAGCAGTCCCGACTACAATCGCACCTTGTGAGAGCACGCCATAAAAAAAGACGAGGTTCTCATCAGCCTGGAAAGCCAATGAAAGGACGGCGTCACGGGTGTAAACCTGGATAAACCCACGCGCAAACATCAGCATGCGCCCATTAACCGAACGGATGGCTATCAAGGGGTTAGCAGCCGCGCAGGAATTGTAGTTAACCGGAAACCGGTTGAGGGCATTCCACTTGGTGGGGTCTTCAGAGGCTGATTGATAGACCTGTTGTGTGCCCGCATCGTTAACCAAGAAGTAGCCGCCTTGCTCAGCACAGGTGGATGGGGCCACAGGGAAGGCTGTAACAGGAGGGCCAGGGATTGGGGACCAGCCAGAGTGGGTTACTACATTATAAGTCCAACCGCCGGTGCCATCGACAACCAGCAGGTAATTTCCGCCGACACACATGCAGACAGTGCCAACTACCGTATTGATTTGCCCAATCTCGGTAATGGTGAAAATGCTATTAACTTCAAAGACTTTATTGCCTAATATAAAATAAGCACTGTCAACAAGGGCTATACAGCCCCCGCAACGGCCATAAAATGGGTTTGAGCCTATATCAGGGGACAAGAACTTCTTCACCCCTGCATAAAAATATTGTGCCCACTGCTCGGTCATGGGGTCATAGTAGGGGTACCAGTTGACCGCTATTTGACTGTCAGAAGCCGCAGAACGCTGAAAGTTTGAGCCACCAACAACAGGAAAGCTGTAATCAGTAGCCAAAGCCTGCCCCCATCGAATAAGGACCAAAACTGTTGGTTGAAAAGGGTATAGGGTTGTTAAATTCGGTGCGCTTTTGATTGCTATTAATCAGTATCTTGGTGTATTTAGCAAATTGCGCGTCAAAACCACTTGTAGGTGTGGTGTTATAATAAATGGATAAATCTTTTGCCAACCAATAGGACAGTGGCAAAAAGGCGTACGAGACAATTGAAGCTTGCGCAGATTCAAACAGGTTTACATCATCTAGCTTTTGCTTGCCAGTGATGGTGATGATTTCACCGCCCACCGTACGTGGATATAGCCCAAATTGGCAGTTGTTCTCATTAACTTGATAAGTCCAGTTGCCAGGCATCGAGGACGCCTGCTTAAAAGCGATATTATCAAAATCAACCTTGGATAAGCGTTGTGGGGTATAGGTGACACCACCAATGTTGTACACCACAGAATCAATCTCAAGAAAAGGTGAGGCCTGAATGGTGTCGCCAGGTTGCTGGCCAATGAAATAGTACAACTGGTTGGTAATACCAATAAAGGTCAACTCTTTAACAAAGTAGATAAAGGCTTTGTATTGTGACCACTGGGCTAACGTAGCATTTAAAAACATCAATGCCGTAGCCGTTTTACCCTCAGCGGGTATCTCCCCTTCACGAGAGACACCCCCTAAGCGCAATGCCGTAGTAATCAGGTTATTGACTGAATGCAAATTGGCAGCCATGGCTTATGCCTCTTTGTCCTTCTTGTCCTTTTTGCCCGCCACGTCCTCAACAGCTCCAACAGCCTTTTTGCCGATTAAATGCGGGGCAGTTGCCCATCCTTGGGTAATCGCTTCATTCAGTTCAAGCACGTCTTTGCACAGCTTGTGAATTAGAGTGCCTTGCTCATCATGATTAAACATCTTTAATAACATTGTTGTTTGCTCCTACTCTTTGCTTAGAAATACAAGGCCCATATTATCAAGTGGCATACCACCACAAATGGAGCGAACAGCCCAGGTTGCGCTAAATTGACTTAAGTCACCGGCACCGGCTAAGTTAAGGTTTAAGCTCATTCCGTCAGTTCCAGGAACCATCATGCTTTCTACTTTTTCGTAAGCAAAAGTAGAGTACTGTTTTCCGCCGGTAGAAATAGCAGGGTAGGTCGCAATGTATGGGTTACAGAAATATAAGCCTACGCGTGGGAACACTAAGTTAATGCTAAAGGTTGTATTTGGCCCACCAATCAAGTTAACGATGTCGTTCTCAACGATTTGACGGCTTACATTGATGTAAGGGTTAGGCATGGGGGAGCCATCATTAAATACGGGCGCATAACGTACGCGAACCGTACAATTACCGGCACCATCAGCGCTAACCACAGGGTTTGTCGTTGTTGGGCCTGTTGGCTCACCTAATACGATAAATGTTTTAGCACGGCCAGTGAGTGCTTTTTCACGAGGTGTTAAGCTCTCGACATAGTCGCCCGCGGTACCAAAAGTAATGTAATCGCCGTAGCGCAATACACCGGCGGCAGAAGCTGTAAACCCTTTTAGGTCGATATCAACAAATGGGGTGTTCTCACTTTGGTTTGGCACCGTTGCATCAACCTGGATGTTTCCGGAGGTCGCAAAAGTGCCGTTGGTATGCCGACGCATCAAGTTATCAGAGTAAATGTTTAACCCTGCACCTGATTTAATCTGACCATTTCTTAAGATAGGCAAATTGACCTTCTCATTAAAATAGTTAGGGTATGCAGTCTGCAATTGGTTGTAAGCAGTCGGAGAAAATCCAGCCATGATGTCGCTATTAAGCATCTGGATTTCCATTCTTGCCAACTGTGCGTTAATCAAGGAAAGAGAGTCAAAACCGTTTACAGCCAGCGTTGGGTCACCGATTGCGTCAGGCCAAGTCTCAATACATCTGTCAATTAAAGCTTGGTCCATCAGCGCTGCTGCCTCTTTAGCAATCTGCACCATAAAGTATTTCTTAAAATCTGCTGGGGTCTTACAGAAAGAGAAATAGGTAATCTGCTCAGCCGTTAAAGCAAAGGGGAGCACGCACGAAAACTCGGTGCCGCTGTAGTTAGCAGCGCCTAATGTCATCGTCATGGTTTTATCGATGCTTGCGTTAACCTGTGTAGCAGGGTTATAGGTTAACCCGTAAACACCGTTGTATTGAAACGGGTATTTCTCAGTGATGCTTTTACCTAAAGAGGCGGTATTGCCATCAAAGCCGTTATAAGGGGTTGCGTAAATTGCGGTACGATAACTTGCCGCATAGTCAACGATAAGCCCTTTGTGAAAAAGGACGGTATTAAATAGGGAGTTGCCTCCTGGTCCGACTGCCATAATATGTCACCTACTACTAGATTTAAGTTTGCCTCTAGTAGTAGGTGCTAAGAATGGCTATTTGGGGATGGGATGCATCCGATTAAACCATTCCTCATTGCTAATCTTCTCGGCGGGTAACCGAGAGTTTACGCTACTACTAGACGGAGTTTTTAGAGCTTCCCGTTTTTGACGGGTAGGCTCGGGCTTTTTCATCTCAGCGATTTTTTTGTCACACCTGTTTATAAGTGCTATTTGCTCGCCTTGAGATAAGCGTTCAAAACCTTCCTTCTTACTAGCAGCGTAAGCGGCTTCCATTGGATAGCTGAAGTCTGCGATAGCCTTCAACAAGTCTCTACGTTGTGGATTAGCTTCAATTCCGGCCGTGAATTCACGGTCAAACCAACTAGTAACATGCGGCGCGGTCTTCGCCACACGTTGATGTATCGGCAGCCACGTTGACTGTAAATTCGTCATTTCGTTGTTTAAGGCTGCTTTGTTCCGGTACCATTCCTCAAGTTGCCTTGGGGTTAATGGCGCATCCTGCGTATTTGGTTGTTGTGGTGCTTGTACGCCATTATTAGCGGCTAACGCTAAAATTTCGTCCATGCTCGCGCCACCTGAAATCGTTTTAATCAGTGCTTCCATGCCATAAGCGCGGCTGCGTTCTTGTTCTGCTAATGCCCGTGCTTGCTGCGCCTCCTGGCGTGTCTTTTCAAGTTCGCTTTTTAGCTGTTGACGCTTGATAGCCTCTTTTGCCCGACGTTGAGCGCTGCGCCCCTTTTTCTTGCTAACCTGCGCAGAGGGTGAAAGCTCAGCTTCTGAGCCGCCATCGGATGAATCATCATCGTCATCTGACTCGTCGCCGCTTTCCTCGCCTTCGTCGTCATCGTCCTCTTCATCGCCAACATCCAGAGCATCGCTAATAAGTTGGTCAAGCTCATCTGGTTCAATCGGCCCGTCGTTCTGCTCATCTTCATCATCAAGCGGCAAATCGTCTAGCTGGTCTTGCAGATTTTTATCATATTCTATCATATTTTATCCTCTTTCATCAAATTGTCAAGTTCTTTGCTAATTTTCGCTGATTCCATGTGCATTCTGTCTTGCCTATCGTGCTCCTTTTCTATCATTTCCTCTAGTTTCCCCATCCCTTCTTCAACGCTCCGTTTGTTTTCAGTGTCAGCGCGGATTTGCTCAGCCGTTATTTGCGCCGCGCTGGCAATGTTTTTGGCCTCTATTTCTTTCTTCTCGAGCATGCTGTTAACGACCATTTGGATGGCATCCATTTTAAGCTTATGCTGCTCAAGTTGTTGCTCTTGCTCTTTAAGCTTTAAGTCAGCCGCCTGGAGCTTAAGCTTGCCCTGCTCAATCTGTTGGTCAGGTGATGGCGGCGGTGGAGGAGGAGCAGGTTTGCCTTCTTCTTGCGCGATAACATCCGGAGGCGTTACCTTCATTCTAAACCTATTGCAAATCTTATTGCTAAAGACGAAGGGCGCAAGCTTGGCCACTTCGTCGATGACTAGCGGCATCAACACTTCTTCGTTCATAGACGCTATTTTTAGCAAAAAGTTAATGCCAAGCACTTGCTGGGCAAAAAAGGAAGAGCCACCGTAGACTTCAACGCTAAAGTCACCGATGCTCATGTCGTTTTCAATAATAAAATCATCGCTATCATCATCAAGCTGATAGGTGTTTTTGTTAATGACTTGATAGTCTAGTTTGCCATCTTCACCCTTTGTAATGATCGTACGTTCTGTATCATAAATGCTGGGGATGAGTTTTAGCAACCCTTCGTTAGTCTTTGCGATTAGCTTATTCAGGTTGTCTTGATACACGCCTTTGTCGTTAGAGTCCCTTAAATCATTTGTCATCAGGGTTTCATCAGATGCCGTCTTTGCAACTTCAGTGCCTGCGCCCATCAGTATCTTAATGTCCTCGCGGGCTTGCTGGTAAAGGGCTAAAATTCCTTGGTCGACAGCAGGGGCTTGCATAACGGTCGGCATATGCCCATTGGTGTCATCAGGCTCTGCAACCTGTACGCGAGACCGGTTAGGGTTAGTCCAATCTTGTAAATTAGTAGCAAAGTTCTGGGTTGTCCCTAAGATAGTCGGTTTAATTCGGCAAGCCAAATCATCGGTCATTTCGGACAGACACCAGTTCATAAACCGCTGCATGTTTTGAGCGTATTTAGCGTATGGGATAACAATCAGCTGTCCGTTAACAACCCGTTGGTCACCAACCCCGTAAAGCAGCGGCATCTGGTCAGTGTTATACTCGCGGCGCTGCAACACCTTTTGATTGCTCAAAATGTAGCCGCAAATGTACTCAAAGTAACTCTTTTCCTCTTTAACGATAGCGGGAAATGGCTTCATCGTTGACTCAAACGACGGTAAATTCTTATCGGGTAACCCCTTTTCAGCAAGCTTTTGCTTAAAGAGGTTAGCCGCTATCTCGTATAGCTTTTCTTTTTCTTCGCGCTCTTTATCATATTGCTTTTTAAGCTCTTCGTACTCTTCCTCGGTAAATTGCGCGCCATTTTCCAAGATTAACACCTTGGTTTCGCGGTACTGACGTTTATAGTATTTAAGCAGCGTAACAGTGCCTTCATATTGTGCGTCACTCATATTGTCGCTATCAACCGCTACGCTAGTTGGTATCTCTTCCCCTGGAAACATCTTTTTAAATTGCTGCTCTGAGATGCGATAAGCAACCGATGCAAAATCTCCATCTTCGCGAAACATCTCTTTAGCATCAGGGTCAAAAGAGCAATCCATGATATCTTCATACTTAACCCTTAGCTCTTCTTCGAGCTTGCCGCTGTTAGACTGCACAACAACAATATGCAATGCCGAGCCGCCACAATCACACAGGTCTTGAAAAGTGTTCATGTACTGCACGTCGGTATTAGACTTTTCAGCGATATAACGCAGTAATCCAGCTTTCAGCTCAGCCGTCTTTGAGGGCACCTTAAGGTTAGTTGGGATAATCTGCACCTGGGGAGATATAGTCCTATTCTCCTTAATTAGGGCGCGCTGATAAATGGCAGCAAGATTTACCTCCATCGTTATCTTATTATTCATCCGACGGTTACTGAGTGACTCATCATCCCAGTTTGATACGTACAAAAACCGCTTATTATTGATGGCTGTCTGTTTGGCCAAGGTATAGTAATCATCCCATTTGCCCTTATTTTTAAAGGCTTGCTGACAAAAGTCATATTCAGATAGCGGGTTACCGTCTTCGTCATATTCGACCTCGTACTTATCACTGGTGTAGGGCGACAAATCAGCGGGGTCGTCTCGCTTGGCCGCATATTTGCTTCTAATTTGGGTTAGTGGCGTTTTAGGCTGTATATCATCGTTCATGACTTACATTCTCTTATGAGTTGTAGGGACTTTAAATCGACTTTGCCAGGTCAGGCCGTCGAACACATCTTCACGCTCAATTTTTTGTTGGTGCGCATCGCTATAAAGCGGCATTAATCCGTACTGGCATGCTTCAACGATGTGCGAATATTCATTTTTATAAGGCACGTCACGATAGCGTATTTCACCGTCTTCAAACGATTTAATCTCATCGTAGCGGTAGCCACCGGCTAATCCCTCACTGATGAACACGCATTGGCTACTAACCGTAAAGCCTGGCTCGCCCATGTTCATGCGGTTTAAGTGGTAATTCAGGGCTGCTTGTCTAACTATCGGTTTGTTTGTTCGAGCAGCAGATGTCTTTATCCCATGATGCTTAAGCACTTTTAGGCAATGTATGCTGACAGCTTGCCCAGGCGTTGTCCCCGCAGGGTCAGCCGTTGAGACATAAAGCTTATTGTTAAACCAGTGTGAGTATTTGGTGTAGTATTTGGGGATAAAGAGGTTAAGCAGAAATTGTTCTAAGTCCATGGAAAAGGTGTAGCACTCATCAAGCACGCGCACCTGGGAGTTGATGTATTGCATGATAGCAACTGCTGGGGTTAGCCCAAAGTCCCAACCCAAATAAAGCGGCTCATTAGGCACTGGCGTAATAACGTGCTTACAAAAATGGATTGACTGCTTGTATGCGGGGTGCACAGGTTTACCATCAAACACGGCTGCATATTCACCTAGAACCTTAACTTTAAAGGTCTCTTCATCCAGTGTTGTGGCCATAGCTTCCATCGCGGCGTCTGAAATACCAATGCGATTTTCACGCAACGGATTGCACACATAACGCGCTAAGCCAATATCATAAATCATCGCGGGCGGCTGCTTGTACAGTTTAAAGCCTACACGCTCATATTCGGGGGCATCTTCAAGCCTGACTTTCACCCAGTGACGCATAGAGGGCGGGTTAGTGTCAGCAATCACGCATTGATGATAGGGGAGGTCTTGGTAATCCTCAGGCAACCCGAGCATCTTTTTGCTAGGATATCTACACGTTAGGCGCGTCATCATCGCCTCAACGATGCGCCAAGGCAGCTCACTTATCTCGTTAACGAAAAAGCCTGTAACCTCAAGTGAGAGCAACTTATCCTCGTCATCTTGAGAGTTTAAGCTCATAAAGTACACGTCAAGCTCGTTCTCTATGCCTTGTTCGTCGACAAAGCGCAGTTGATGTAAAAAGGGGGAGTCTTTATAGAATTTACCAAACTGTCGTTCAGGAAACCATTGCAGCCAGGTGGCTACCGTTGTCATCTTAAGCTGTGAGTACGTGTTACGCACCACAACCCATTTGCCGCGGCGCACCCTATCCGTACACAGCGGAAGCCGCAAGAATTGGCGCATAACTTCGATACAGTTAGCAACAGACTTGCCGCTGCCGACATGACCAAACATTAATTTAAAGCGACTTTCGTTATCGTTATGATAAAGAATAGCGGTTTTTGATGGATTGTAGACGACAGATTCGCTCATTTAGCGAAATATATCACGTTCCGCTAAAATGTCAAACGGTTTGCGCTATTTTACGGTATTAAATTTGCCCAGCCGCTAGGAAGCTCATTCGTAGATATTCTTGTTTTTAGTAAACTTTCAGGCGCACGCTCTTTTCTAGGCTTGTCTTCTGTTAGTGTTTTGTAAATTTTGTAATTATGGTAAATCTTAACGACTGCTTTTCTGGGCAATCCGATTGCGGCTGAAATTTCGTTGTAGCTGGCGCCCCCTATCTTTAGCTTAAAGATTTCTTCGCGAGTCTCTCTTTCATAGAATAACCTTTTCCTAGCTTTTGGCAATATATCCCCATAGGTCCCCATCGACCTATGGACTATTTCAGCGTTTTTTATCACCCATTTTGATAGCCCTATAAGCTGGCTATATGACAGTTTCATTTCTGCGCCTATTTTTTTATATGACTCGCCCCTGTTTCTAGCCCTGACCAACCTCTTTGCATCAGTAAGGCTCCATTCCTTTTCCGGTCTACCAAGTTTTACCATTAAAATGGCACCTCGTCATTGTAAAAGTCGTTGGTGGCTGTAGTTTGCGCAGGGGAGGGGGCTTGACTCATCGGCGGTCTTTTACGCTTGTAATCACCATAACCTTGTGAATCTGTAGATGATTGTTGTTTCTGTGTGGCTTGCGCCTTTTGCGGGCTTCCGCCAAGTAATTGCATATTATTAGCAACAATCTGTGTTGATGCTCGCTCAATGCCATCTTTGCCGGTATATTTTGAGGTTTTGAGTCGCCCCTCAATAAATAGCTTTTCACCTTTCTTGACATAATTACTAGCGATTTCCGCTAATTTGCCAAAGAAGATGACACGGTGCCATTCTGTCTCTTCGCGGTCTTCTCCAGTCTTTGGGTCTTTCCACTTTTCGTTAGTCGCTATGCTAATGCGCACAACCATGCTTTGTTCAGTCTGATTAATCTCGGGGTCTTGCCCAACCACACCAACTATAATTGCTTTATTTACACCTTTCATCGTCTTTCTCGCTCCTGTTGTCTTTGAAAAAATAGGGCACCTTATGGCGCCTTAGGGCGGCTAAAGCTGGCAGCCATTAAATCTTTTATTAATTGTTTGCGCGCCAAAGTAAGGGTATCTTGGTGCTCACCTAGATTTAGCGCATACTTAGCATCGTTGTACCAGTACAGTACTAACGCTCTTTTCCAGTCTTCAAGCGGATAGTCAATTCCGTGGCAAGATTCTCGCGGGTCGCTAACAATGCAGCATATCTCGTATCTGCTAATATCTTCTATTTCATTGTGGTGCTTTAAGTTAGCGTGGACAGTATCGCAGCAAAGCTTGTGAAGAATCCCTTCAAGCTCTAATTTTAAAAATGGGTATTGGTTTTGCTCGGGCACCATCAACATTCTAGCGTTAATTTTGTCGATGTCGCCATCAAATTTGCAGTAAAGGTCAGCTAGCTCGTAGTGTATGTTTTCAAATATTGATTCTTGCATGTTTTCTATCCTATCGCGCCACATCTAGCTGTAGTTTTAATTTTCGAACTTCTTCCGCTTGCTCTTTTCCTATTTTTTGTTTATCAAAGCAGTTAAATTTTTCTTGTTCTAACGCAGATATAAGTTTTGATAACGCGGTTTTAGCGTGCAGCATAGGGGATAAAAGATTAAATTCTTCGTTGCTGGTTTCTAGGATGAAGTCGATTGCCATAGCTAGCTTATCCGAAAGCTCAAGTAAATTACAGATTGTCTTTTCTTGCATGTTTTTTCTCTATCCTATCGGTTACACTTTGTAACCGGTTAATCTCAGTTGGTATCATTTTGTCACCGACTCAATTCCCTCGAATTATGGGAAATTAGAAGCTCACTCTCTGCTTCTTATTTTAGCTTCTCTTTCTGCCCTTTCGTTCCAATATTCAGACTGAAGCCGCAAAAATCCTGCGACTGACAATTTTAGTATCGAATGTCGCTCAAGCTCTACATCTGTCATCCTTGATAACAACTCAAGCTCTTTTGAGTAATCAGCAGCCAACCCCTTGGCGAGCAAGGTGTACGGCGAAGGATGGGTCATTTATTCTTAACCCCAGGAATATTAATAATGAGTGGCGGCCTGCCTAGAGCCTCTTCATTAGTCTTTGTATTATAATTAACCACTTCGTGCCGCAGGCGCATTAAATTAACGTACGCTGAGTCATGACGCAAGTTGCCATCTCTGTCTGTGTACATGCCTGGGTTTTTTTCGCTAAAGATTTGGTCAACGATGGCATCCCGCCTATTACTTAGCTGTATGCGTCTTGACTTGTTAAATTTATCCCTAAATCGTGGGTACCTAGCGCGCCACGCTAAGATAGTACTAGCTGTAGGAAAGCTTGGGTCTGTTTTGCGCCGCTCTTTGCACAAATCGTCTAAGCCCAAAATTGAAGTTTGGAGCGCATTACAAATCTTTTGTACTATTTTGCCGTTATACCGGACGTCTGCTAGTGACATTTTCTTTGACCATTTCGAGGATTGTCTCGATATGGTAGCATAGCGTTAATTAGCAGTCAACTTTAATCATAATCCTCATGAGTATCGAATATCATGTAATCGCTACTATTCATCGCTTCTTTCCGGCGCTTAAAATATTCATCTATCTCTTTGTCGCCAGCATTGTCAAGCCATTTATCAAGTGATGTTAAGCTCGAGTCGTTGCTGCAAGAACATGGTACTTCGCTCGTCTCAAACTCTGGCGGTCCGAAATAATCTAACTTTGCAAGTAATGGCTTGTCTCTAATCTCAAATTTTATTTTTTTGATAGTGCTACAGCGTAAGCACTTTTTAAAAGAGTAGCATTTAAAATGTGAGCGATGGACGTACATCATGCTATTTTACCTCATCAATGATTTGACTAATTTTTGCTCGCAAAGTATCAAGCTCAGCAATCGCATTTTTTACAGCCACGGTGCAGCTCATATTTGAGTGCCTGCTCAACTCTTGAGACAAACTCGTCGTCTGTTATTAATTGTCTTTGGCTCTCATAGCAAACACGCCAAAGCTGATGCTGATTTTCTCAAGTCAGCAATCATGCGGTGTGGTACAACTACGCTAAAATTGTGCTCTTTCGCGCTATCTAAAAAATTTGAAACATAATCAAGCGTATGTATTGCTTGCTTTAATGTTTTCTCGTCTTTATCTCTTTTTAGCAGTTCGTCCAGCGCGGAGGCGGAGTCTGGTGCAGACGCTGGAAATCTAACGAGTCTACCACATCTGCAATATGCAATTATCTCATCATCAAGATTATTATCAGTATATGCTTTATGCATGCATGACCCCTGAACTGTTTCCAAAACGGAAATAGTTGAAATTGGTGACGCTAGACAGATTCGAACTGCCGTCTGCTGCCCATCTCGCAGCCGCTTTTACTGTGTAAGCTATAGCGTCATATAAGAGATAGCCGGAGTTTCACCGGCTTCTGAGGGTTAACGCCACTGCTTTTATACTCAATAGCTACTCGAGCACAACTTTTATTGTATAAGCTATATCTCTTATTTCTTTAACTGTAGCAAAAATCAGCTTCCGTGTCAAATAAATTATATTTTATACAAAATATTGTATGCGTGCGCAAATTGTGCTAGATTAAGCATAGAGCATCTGCCATGAGTAGAAGTGCTCAACGAGACCGCCAAAATCTGACGGTCTTAGCCTAAGATATAAGATATAAGCAGCGATGCAGAGAGTTATTGACTAAACGCACACTTTCGCTGCTAATTTTTGAGATTAACTATGCATGCAACATTGTATGATACGCTACAGCAACTGCTAAATTTAGCTGTTTGTATCGCAGTGTGGTACCTGGTTTTTAAAATCTAATATGGGCCGTAGTAACTGCTGTGAGCTAAAGACATAATGCAAGCAGATGAGTCGCGACTCAGCCGCCCTACCTACCAATTATTTATTATCGCGCGTTGGATAAGCGCAAGAATCACGTTAATTCCAAAGCCGATAAAGCCTGCGCATGCCACCAAAAAGATGACGTGCAACATGCTTAATTGCGCATGTGACGCGATAATGTAGCCAAATATTATGCCAACTAATATATTAATCAATTATATATTCCTCGCTTAAGTCAAAAGTAAGAGTAGAGCGACAATCGTCTTTATATCTTACGCGTATCTCGACTTTGTATAAGCTGTCTTTATCTGCTATTAACGCTTGTAATGCATCGTAAAACTTATCTGTTACTGCTGACATGCATCATCCCCCGAATCATAAAAAACAAAAGTAACTTGCTTGCGCTCGCTATCTTTAGCGAATTTTAGCGTAACATCAACTTGCACAGCGTCAGTTAACGCTATATCAAACTTAGATAAGTCGCGCATGTGTCTTAAAAATGTCTCTCTAGTCATTAGTCAGCACCTATAGCAAATCAATTGCTGCGTGTTCGTTAAAATCATTAATTTCCGCTAAATTACTTTTAATTATCGCGCTAATCGCTATTTTGTCTTCTGCAGCGTCTTGATAAAAATCTGGATGCGGGAAAGCGCGAAACTCAGCAAGCGAAGAACGCCTAGATTTGTATTTTGTCACGCGCATCAATAGTGCTTTTTAGTCATGTACTCGCATACGTCGAGATTTGCAAGTGTTAATAGCACGTCACACGCATCTCTTGTGCAGTTAATGTCCATCTTGTCAATTGTATGCTTGTAACGATAGTAGCGACTCTCAACGTGCGAGTCTAGCTTGCTTTTTGACAGCACGTGATAATCTACAATTTTATTATCTTGCATGCTTTGCTTAACAATAAGCACTGCGTCGTCATCAAGATAGCGTAACGTATATTTATATCGATCGCAGTGCAAGACATCGCTTTTATATCGCTTACTAGCATCAGACTCTAGCAACTGCTGTATATAATCTATTTTTTGCTGTTTATACTCTTTATCGCTCTTTGCAGCAGCTTTGTCGATACTGTGCAGCTTATCAAGTATCTGTCGATATTTTGATAGCTTTTGTTGCTCATCTCGTCTCTCGCATTGTGGACATGCGCAGTTATTAGTGTTATTAATCATTTTTATCTCACTTTAAGCTTGCTCTATATTGTTTGATGATTGTTATATATCTATCTTGTAGCTTGTCGCAAATTATGCTCATTTTGTCGTAAGGACGGTCGTCTATCGTATTTAACGCTGAGCATAGAGTTACTCTCTCTTTGCAGTAATCGCAAAAAAAAAGCAAATCATACATGTATGTGTCTACAACTAAGCGTCCGCGTCGCTCGCAGTGACAGCAAAAAAAGCTTAATGATGCGTAGTCTGCATCGCTGTATATATTGCGTATTGACTCGCGAGCTCTACGAGCTACTGACTGATTTTTAGCGTAATACGTCATTTACTCTCTATATAAAGAGAGTAGTCGCGCTACGCACTGCTACTCTCAAATTGTTGCGTAAAACTTATTATTGCTCTACTTACAGCTGTTAGTCTCTAGTATCGACGAGACAAGCAGAGCTATTGTTACTCAGTAGTCGACTTAACGTCAGTCGTGACCAACGCACTGAGCAAGACAATAATAGCAGTGTGTAGCGAAAAGTGCAATGCGCTGTGCACAGTTTTATATCATCAAATAAAAAAGTATATATAAATCAACAGCTTACAAAAAGTGCAGCAAAAAGTGCAAGCGCGCAATCAAATAAGTTAAGCAATGTGCATTATTTGCACATTAGTGCAATGTGCGAACGCATATTTTTAACATGAGAGCCAATCTTATCCCATTTTTTTTAACGAAAAACCCTATATAAACCAAAGGCATGGGAGAAATGGGAGAAAATGCGAGCGCATGTGCGAGCGCATATTTTAGATTTATCTATTGACAAATGCTATATGCATAAATTATCGCAAAATCTATACAGATGATGAGCGATATATATAGATAACCAACATTTTCTAGCTTTTACCTACCGCGCGGATGGAAAAAGGCAAATCGTTTTTGAGCCAAAAAATATAACATTTAACACCTAACCACCTGTTTTTGTAGCACATTATTACTACCGTATCTTTTTTTTAGTATTTTTTACAAATTATTGTTGACTTGCATAATTACTCGATATATAATGCACACATAGTCAGTTAACAATATTAACTTAATACCAACAGAGAGATAAAAAATTGGCAGCTATGCGACGAGCTGTACAACAAGAGCAAACAACAGAATTGCTGCCCAACATGCGGACAGCTTATCTTATAACAAACAGCACACAGAGAGAGATAAAAATGAACACAGTAATAGCGCACACAATATCTGACAAATACAATGATGATAATAAAAATATTAGCGAAAAAGAGCTAAGATGGGTAGTTAATTATCTAAACAACATCTTACTAGATAATATGCATACACCAACAATTGATTTGTTAACGCATGTGAGGGGAGCTGCGGCTAACTTACAAATTAAAATCAGCTTGAATCAAATCAATCATCTTTTATGTAAAATTTTAGAGCTGTCAGCTTAATACAGAGAGAGATAAAAAATGTCATACACATCAGACGATTTAGTACAAGATATTTGCAATATAGTCGCAACACGCAAACAGAGCACATTCCGCGCACTTATTGATAATTTTAAAAAAGATGAGAGCTTGGTACCTGATTTTACCGAAGAAAGCTCTTTATCTAACCAGCTGCTAAAAATAGCGGTCCTGTGGGCGGCAACAACATTTGCCGAAGCAAGAGGCTTAATTATTAGCGTAGACCAAGCAATCGAACCGCTCATGCAAGCTAAAGAAATATTGCATAACTTAAAAAATGGGGATAAAAAATGAAAATTAATAAGATTGAGGACGGCAAAATCATAGAGACAAAATTGTTTAGCGATAAGCATTCTCGCGACAGAATACTTAACTGGGGCCGCACTCTAATTGAAACCTTTAGCAAGGAAGAACTAAAAAAAGTTACAAAAGATACTCGGACGCAAGAAAAAATAGACCACCAACAAAATTATATGGACGATGACAAATTTTTGGAGGATTGCGAAAAAGAAGAAGAAATTTACGAGTGCGCCCCACAAATATTTTTTGAGTTTGAAAGGAGGGTGCTAGCGCTGCGGGAATCAGATGATTTGCTTTTTTTTGCAAAAAGAAATCAGCTTAGCAAATTCCACGAAGATTATATAGATAATTTTATCGCTGAAAAAGCCTCAGGCTATGATTTCTGGGAAAGAATCTATCATCGAATTTCAGCACTTTCTCATCTTTTAATTTTTGAAAGAGACGAAATTGATGATTAACTAAGTTTATCAACAACTACCAGGAGTAACTAAAAATGAACGACGAAAACCAAGAGTTAGAAAACAGTATCGAAGATGACATGGCTGAAATTGAGCTATTAATCGCAAACATGGATAGGATGAGGCGAGAGCTAAACGAAGCGCAAAGGCCTAGAGCGCCACAAAGACCAATACATTTCAACCCGCGGACAAGGGATGACAAAGACCACGACGGCGATGCAGCGCCAGGATTTAGGAGATAGAAATGCGGATAAATGAGCTAGTAAATACTGATGAATATCAGCTAGAAGAAAGTTTTAGCCAATTTTGCAAAATATACAGGCCTCGCACAAAAAAATATCTCATTGAATTTGAAGCGCAAGCGTTCCAAGCGGCAAAAACTCAAATTGAAGTCGACGCTAAAGAATTTGCAGCAAAAGCTTGGGAATTTTTTAGGACACTCCCAGAACCGGCAAATCAATATGAGGGGTCACGCAGGTTAGAAGCAATGAAAGCAGCAGCTGCGTACTTTTATGACAAACATCAACAAAATGAAGAGAGGCAATGATGACAACGACAACAACTAAAGATATGGTAATGCTGCTGAGAAGGTTGGCAGACCGCTTTGATGAAGAATTTGAAGAAGGTCAAGAAGTGGTATGTAATTTAACAATGCGCGGGATGGAAGGCCATGACTCTATATTTCCCATTGAAGCCTTATCAGCAAGGGAAGACAAAGCGGCAGGAGTCGTCATCTTAGACGTAGAGTGCCCTAAGCCGGCTGGCGATTTAATCAGGTCGATGCTGATGAATGAGTGTGGCAGGCTCATACAAATGGCAGCGCAAGCAGACATCGAAAGAGTCAAGAGCAAGGCTAAAATAAATACGGTTAACATTAAAAATGGCGGCAAAAAGGTGGTAATGCATTAATGAAAAAAGAATATAAAATTTTAGGCGGCTCTTCATTTTCTAAATACGACCTTGAAAAACGAGTCAATGAGCTTTTAGGCGAAGGGTGGGAGATTATGCAAATAACTGACAGCGAAGAACTCTTGATACATCTATTTAGAGAGGATAACGATAATGATAACTGAAGAAATCATGAAGCAAGTAAGAATGATTATATACACGGGTCTTTTGACGCTGGTTAACTCAAAGACAAGTTATGAATCAAAGATTGTTATAAACTCGGACGCTGATGACAAAACGATAGAAATGATAGCGATTACAAAAGAGGTTGGCATAAAGTCGCTCTTCGAAATCGAAGTCATGCTCGAAGAAGCGGCAGAAGTAGAAAGAATCAAGGTGAACGTCGTTGTCTTAAAACACTCAATTAACGACAACCCACACGGCACATTTACAGTATCATCTAATCATACCCTCTTTTTAGCGTTACAAAAAGAAGATGCGACACCCGAGACACTGCCACATCCATCGTTTGTCGTTGAGTACATTGCTAATGACATCGTAGGGCTGGGAGTTTACTAATGAGGCAGACAAAATATTTAATATTAAGACAAAGGTTTTCTGACGGTTGTTTTGTAGACCTAGAAAAAGATGCTAACGAACTTTTAAGAAAGGGCTGGCAAATAATCGCAGTGACGCACCCTGGAGGACCCAATCTTCTGATGCACCTTGTAAAATACAATGGGGAGGAATAATGCTTTATCATCTATTTCAAATCGCAATTATTTTAGTAGCAATCTGGGTGATTCCGCAGATTATATTTTGGGTCGGCGGCGTGCTCTTTATCATCTTTGCAGCTATCTACGCAGCGGTAGGTTTATTCTTCCAGCAAATTTTCCAGGCTTGCAGGGAGGCAACGCAAGAAATGAGGGAAGACAAAGCTAAGGCAGCGGCAGCAAAGCTCGCAGCTGAGCAGGTGGTGAAAGATGAGTAATATATTTATAATAAATATGGCGATAATTGCAGAAAAAGCAGCGCTTATAGAGCAATACGTAAACAGGGTTACAAAATCATTTTTTAATGTCCATCTTAATGAGTCGACACTAGTAAAATTTTGCAGGACTCCGAAAGAACTTTCCGAGACGGTTATCATGTTTGAAATTGATATAGCTGAAAATTGGCGCAGGAATTATGCTGATGCTATTGAAGTAGACTTGGCTGCCTTCCAAGAATGCCGAAATAAGCATGAAAAAAGATTGCTTGGCATGGTTGAACTGGGAGGACTGTCTGATGAGGCAACCGCAGCTGTAGAGAACGCAATCAATAAAATTGCATGCATGAGCGTTTACGAAGAATATAAAAAAACCAACCAGCTATTAGGGGTAAGTTAATGGAAGTTAAAAACTTAAGGCTAATGTGCGAAGAATTTTTAAAAGATACGGCGAACTTTGAAGAAGACACCGAGGTGCCGATAGTACTTGAAATTGATTTCGGAAATAAGGTAGATGATAGTGATGGCGTGGTGTTTGAGCTTGATGACATCGTATTTGCAGTGGGCGATGACATCAGCGACACCTATGGGCTGGGTGATTTTACTGAAAATGCGGAAGCAGCACTCATCGTATCATCCCATAAGGACGCCCTATTGTCTAATATAGTATGCATGCAATACGGGATGCTTTAGCATCAAAAGCACGAAGCCAATTAGC